>NZ_JBIAIN010000002.1:295957-522960 GCF_042871445.1 Streptomyces sp. NPDC005794 | reverse complement strand
CTACCTCACGCCCCACGAGACCCGATTGCGCTACCAACAGGGCCAGACCCTCGCGGCGTAACAACATCGTGTTCAAGATCACGGGGAAACTTCACTCGTTCAAGATCCCCCAGCCGTGATCCCTGTCACCAACCTCCGTGGACAGAACACCAGGTCACCTCACGAGCATCCATCCCCTCCTCGACGCGTCGCCACGTGTCCTTGGAGATGCCCGCCGCCAGAAGCACCCCCTGGCTCGTTACCGCGACATCGACGAGCGACGTGGCGTCGGACGAGGTCAGGACCGTACGGCCACGACGTGTAGCGATGCGCACGCGCATCCACCCCCGGCCGACAACCTTCGAAGAGCGCGCCACCCGATCACTCCGCCAGCGTGGCCGCCCACTGTGTGAAGATCTTGACGTACCGAGGGGGGTCGAACTGGTGCATCGTGTGAACCGCATCCGGCACCGACTCGTAGTCGACCTTCACTCCCGCCGACTCCATGAGCAGCCTGGCCCGGGCAGCTTGTTCGTCGGAGAGCGCTCCGAGCAAGTTCCCGGTGTCCGGGTCGATGCCACGCATGTGGTGCGTGAGGAGCACCGGCGTCTTGACCTGGGGCAGCATCCGCTCGTGCGGGCAGTGCAATCCGACGGTGCCCTCCCAGAAGACCCGCGCCCATTCCGGGTCGTACTCCTTCATGTGCTGCGGGATCTCGTCCGACACGAAGGACCGCGCCATCGGCGTCGCCGAGGCGCCGGCCGCGCGAAGATAGCCCTCCCAGTCACCGACGCTCCACTGGTCACCGAGGTAGGTGCGGAACAGCTCGAACAAGGGACCCGCCGCCTGGCGGACCGAGTGGCCGCACGTGGTGACGAGCTCGGAGGAGAAGAACGGGGCATCCTCGCACAACACGGCCCGGACCTGCCCGGGCATGGAGTACGCCGACAGCCAGGCCGCGAGGACGCCACCTGAGGAGTTACCCGCGACGATGACGGGGCGCTTCACCACCAGGGCGATGAACCGGACCAGATCGTTGCCGAAGTTGTCAATGCTGTACCGCTTCGGGGTCCAGCTGCTGCGCCCGTGGCCCCGCAGGTCGACGGCGTACACGTGGAAGTCCTCGGCGAGCAGCCTCATGCTCTCCTCGTATCCCCACCATGAGCCGGTCTGCTCGGGGATCAACAGCACGGCGGGCTTGTCCGGCCTGCCGGCCTCGGCGTAGTTCATGGTGATCTCACCGAGATCGGCTTGCTGCTCAGCATAGTTGTGCGGGACATGGACGTTGCGCAGTGCGGGATCAGTCATTATTGCTGGCTCCTTCTTTTGATTTCCGATGTCCACATGCGCTGGTGGACATCACTCTCCACGACCATCGCCGTGGTTTCTTGACGTGGGCTCCGGTCATCAGTGGGGCGAGGTCGTCCGGGGCGAGAAACGACGGCGGAGGGTGCGGTCCTTCCCCACTGACACAGCGAGCGGGTGGCCTCCCACACACCTGGCGTCCACAGGGCGTCGTCGACGATGCAGTCGATGTCGGAGTGGCACTCGGAGAAGTACCCGGCCGGGTCTTTGAGGTACCAGAAGAAGTTGGACCCGATGGCATGTCTGCCCAGGCCCCACATGTGCCGTTCCGGGTCGGCCTCGAACATGGCTGTGGCGCCGCGCCCCACCTCGTCGACGTCGTCCACCTGCCAGGACGTGTCGTGGAGGAAGGAGGAAGCCGACCGGCGCGCTCTGGACCAGCACGTTGTGGTGGTCGACACCTGAGCAGGCTACCGGTGACGCGGTCGAGGTCGTCCGGCTCGTCGACACCGATGTCGAGGAGTTGTCGGCGCGGCGGGTGCCCGAGCATGAGCTGTTCGCCGTCGGCGGTGCTGAAGCGGCGGGTGTGCTCGCCACCGCCGGCAAGCGGCGTGAGTCCGAAGTCGGTCCAGTACGCGACCGTGGCTGCGACGGCGGGCGCGCCAAGGATGATCGCGGTCAGTCGGTGCATGGGCACAGGCGCGCTCCTTCCCGCCCTGTCTCGCTGCTGACGGTGGGCGAGCCGTTGCGGCTGTGTGGTGGCACAGAGCAGGCTCAGGTCGGCGCCATCGAGGTCACGGCCGCGCCAGGAGGTGCGCTGGTCGGGCCGGACCAGGAGACGGTCCTGAGCTCGATCCGGCAGGGTCGCCGGGACGCAGCTCGCCTGGCTGAGCTGTGGCTGGTCGTCCGTGCCGTCTCCGGCGATCACCGGCGAGCCCGTGTAGGAGTAGCCCAGTACCAGCCCCAGTGAAGGGAACTCCTCCGGCTCGGTCTCCCGGATCCGGTCGGAGAGGTGGTTGCTCGTTCCGGTTCGGAGGCCTGCAGTTTGCGGACGGCCGAGGCGTCGGCGAGTTCGGCGATGCCACGACGCTCGACCTCGTAGGAGGCAGACCACTCGGCGAAGGTGTCGCAGAACCCGACACATCGGCACCGCGTGGGTGAAGGAGGCGCCGCGTCGGCGTACCTCGTCCGTGACGCCCCAGCGTCGGAACAGCTCTCTCGTCCTCGCGCTCGTGGTCTTCGCGCGGGGCCTGAGGTGGGAGCCCGCGAGGCGCGGCTCGGCCACCACGGATCGGAGGCCGTGATGCGCAAGTTCGTTCGCGGCGGCCATCCCAGCGGGGCCGGCGCCAGCGATCGAGACCGACGTCCGCGCGCCGTCGTACGGGTGAGTCATGGCGCTAGTATTCGAGTCGTGACCAGCTCCGAGCACCGGGGATTCCGATGAGTGGCACGCCAGTACGGACCTCGGGACGACCGCTGCACGGCGAGCCGATTCTGGAGCGAGCGTTCCGGATCCTGGGTGCCTTCGCCGAGGCCGGGGAGGGACTGCCGCTCCACAAGCTCGCAGCCCGGGCGGATCTGCCCAAGAGCACCACGTCGCGAATCGCGACCCAGCTGATAGGTGTGGGTGCTCTCGAACGCCTCGACAACGGTGATTTCGTCGTCGGCCTGCACCTGCTCGAGATCGCCTCGCTGGCACCCCGCGGCCACGGACTGCGCGCCGCCGCGCTCCCGTTCATGGAGGACCTGCACCAGGTCACCCGCCAGCACATCCTCCTCGCAGTACGCGACGGCCACGAGGCCGTCCTCGTCGAGCGCCTGTCAGCGCGGAACGCGGCAGCGGTCAAGTACCGTGTCGGCGGCCGCCTCCCCCTCACCGAGACCGGCATCGGCATCGCCCTGCTGACCCACGCCCCCGAGCAGGTGAAGGACGAGGCTCTGGCCGGCGCGACCAACGCGGGCCACCTCCGCCGACTCATGGCCACCATCCGCCGGGAGGGCGTATGTGCCATGACTGTGCCCAACCCACTGCGCACCGAGCCCACCGCGATGTCCACAGTCGCCGCCCCGATCCTGAACCGGCGCGGTGACTCATTGGGCGCGCTGTCACTGGTCGCGCCCGACGAAGGAGGGTCCCGGGTCGCCGCTCAAGTCGCGCTGCGAACGGCGAGCCTGGCCATCTCTCGGGCAGTGGGACTCTGACCTGCGACTCCGCCGAGCGGGAGATCGCCGCCGACGGCGCCAGGCCCGGAACTCACACATCCCCGATCCTCGAGTCTCCCCGGATGCCATTCCGCTTGAGCCCCAGTTCCGTCTATGGCCAATTGATAAACAAGATCAACAAGTGGCGGCACACAGCCGGATCGGCGCCGGGTGCACATACAACGGTGTCAGAAAGGCGACGCACCCAAGAACTTGAGGAGCACCCCCTTCCGTACAATCTCGGCCTCGGTCTGGTGGACTCGCGTATTCAAGTGTCGCCAGTTCTGGCGCTTGGGGGACGAGGGAATGACTGTGCGTGTTCGCCGGGAGGCTGGGGTTGCGTGCTGTCAGGACCGCGGAAGCCTGACGGCAAGGAAGCACGGAGCCTGCTGGAGTTTTTTGTAGGCGGTTTCGTCGACTTCTCGCAGGCGGGGCGTCGGGCGAGGTTCGCTGAGCCTTCCAAGCATGGATCCGGCGGCCAGCGGCTCGTTGAGAAGTTGTTGTCCTTCCGGACTTGAGGGCGGCGTTTGCTCTGGTCAGGAGTAAGTGCGGTGATTCAGTGGGAGTCGTGACCTGTCGTGTCGTCGCTCCCCGGGAGGTTGCGGATACCGTCGGTTGTCGGACTGCTGGAACAGCATGAGCTCGCAGCTCGCTTTCGGGTCGACGGGCTGCGTGAGGAGGCCGACCGCATCCAGGCCGAACTGGCCGTAGCCGAGCTGGAATGGCAGGAGTGGGTCATCGCCCGCAGGCGGGTCGATGCGGTCCTGGCTCCGGACTGCGGCAGCACCGCCGACACGGAGGACGTCCCGGATCCGCCGGCTGCGGGCGGGTCGGCGCCCCGGGACTCGGCGAAGCCGAAGT
This sequence comes from Streptomyces sp. NPDC005794, assembly GCF_042871445.1. Classification (NCBI taxonomy): domain Bacteria; kingdom Bacillati; phylum Actinomycetota; class Actinomycetes; order Kitasatosporales; family Streptomycetaceae; genus Streptomyces; species Streptomyces sp. NPDC005794. Next base: position 518,613 of record NZ_JBIAIN010000002.1, on the reverse strand, counting down.
CGCAGGTGCCGGTGTGGCGTGAGGGGCTGGCCTGGTCGGTGCTGTCGGTGGACTACCAGCGCATTCTGCAAGCTCTCTCGGACCGGGATCGGCTCCTTCAAGGGCCGCTGACCCGCCAGGAGATGGCCGTGATGTTCGGTCTGGGGGACGCGGTGCCGGCCAAGGTGGAGGCACTGCGGTCGAAGGCGAAACGCCTGGTTGCGCGCGGCTGGCTGGCCGAACCCGCGCCTGGCCGGCATGCTCGCGAAGACCGCGGCCGCGCGAGGCGGCGGGTCATGAGCAGGGTCATCGACCAGTAGGTCATCGCCTCGGCGCTGGTGGTGCGGCGTTCGTAGTCGCGTGCCAGGCGGCGGGTGCGCATCAGGTGGGCGAAGAGGCGCTCGACGATCCACCGCTTGGGCAGGACCACGAAGCCACGCATGTCGCCGCTGCGTTTGACGATCGCGAGGACCAGGGCGAGCGTGGCCAGGCAGTACTCGACGAGGGGGCCGGTGGAGCCGCCGTCGGCCCAGATGAGGGCGAGGCGGTGGTGCGCGTCGGCCACCTGCCCGAGCTGGGCCTGGGCGGCGGCACGGGCCGGAAACCCCGCAGGGGTGACACAGTTGCGCCGGAGCCGTTGGAGCGGCGAGCGAACGGTACGCCGATGGGTGTGCGGTAAGGCCCATGGCCCCCTACGGGGCGGCTACGGCCCGCACGCCGTTGGAGGCGGAGGCGCCGGGACGGACCGGCGAGGCCGCCGCCGCCGCGCCGACCAGACCCGCGTCGGCGCCCATCACCGCGGAGGTGACGGTGAGTTCCTGGACGAAGGAGAGCGTGGCGTAGTCGCGAAGGGACCTGCGCAGCGGCGCGAAGAGCACCTCGCCCGCGCCCGCGACTCCCCCTCCGATCACTGCGATGTCGATGTCGGTCAAGGTGGCCGTGGCCGCGATTCCGGCGGCGAGTGCCTGGGCGGCCCGCTCGAACGACGCGGCCGCGACCGGGTCTCCTGCCCGCGCGGCAGCGGCCACCGCGGCGGCCGTCGCGTCGCCGTCCGGACCGGGGCTCCAGCCGTTCTCCAGGGCCCGGCGGGCGATGTTCGGCCCGCTGGCGAGACGTTCCACGCAGCCGCGCGCGCCGCACGGACAGGGGTCGCCGTCCAGGTCGACGCTGATGTGCCCGATGTGACCGGCGTTGCCCGAGGGGCCCGGATGCAGCTTCCCGCCGAGTACGAGTCCCCCGCCGACGCCGGTGGAGACGACCAGGCACAACGCGTTGTCGTAGCCCCGGGCGGCGCCCAGCCAGTGCTCGGCCGCCGTCATCGCGACCCCGTCGCCGACCAGTGTGACCGGCAGCCCGCCGGTTGCCGCGGCCACCCGGTCCGCCAGCGGAAAGCCTCGCCAGCCCGGGACGTTGACCGGGCTGACCGTGCCGGCCGAGGCGTCCACGGGCCCGGCGCTGCCGATGCCGACCGCACGCGCGCGGTGCCACAGGGGGGAGGCCATCAGCTCCGCCAGGACGTCGCTCACCGCACCCATCACGTCCTCGGCACCCTCGCGGGCGGGCGTCGGGCGCTGCGCCCGTACGAGAAGGGATCCGCCGTCGTCGACCAACGCCCCAGCGATCTTGGTACCGCCGATGTCGAGCGCGGCGACGAGGTCGGTATGCATCGGTGTGGACTCTCCGGAGGGGTGAGGCGCAGGACCTGCGACTTACGTCAGATGGTCCACCCAGTCTCCATTCTCTTGACAACGTTGTCCAGGGCCTATGCTCGATGCCACAGCATTCCGGCCCCTCTCCGGCATCACCGGTGAAGGCCGGAATCACCCGTTCCCGACGACAGGACAGCGCACCGTGGCCGAGACCGCCCGTCATTCCGAGTCCCGCTACGGCAACAGGCCGACCATGAAGGACGTGGCGGCCCGAGCCGGAGTCGGCCTCAAGACGGTCTCACGTGTGGTGAACAGCGAGCCCGGTGTCACCCCCGACACCGAGCGCCGCGTCCAGGAGGCCATCGAGGCCCTCGGCTTCCGCCGCAACGACAGCGCGCGTGTCCTGCGCAAGGGCCGCACCGCTTCCATCGGCCTTGTGCTGGAAGACCTCGCCGATCCCTTCTACGGCCCGCTGAGCCGCGCCGTGGAGGAAGTGGCCCGTGCCCATGGCGCACTTCTGATCAACGGCTCCAGCGCCGAGGACCCGGAGCGCGAGCAGGAGCTCGTCCTCGCACTCTGCGCCCGCCGGGTGGACGGTCTCATCGTGATCCCGGCCGGCGACGACCACCGTTATCTGGAGCCCGAGATGAAGGCGGGCATCGCCACCGTGTTCGTCGACCGTCCGGCGGGCCGGGTGGACGCGGACATGGTCCTCTCGGACAGCTTCGGCGGAGCGCGCGCGGGGGTCGCCCACCTGATCGCGCACGGCCACCGCAGGATCGGCTTCATCGGCGACCAGCCGCGCATCCACACCGCGAAGGAGCGACTGCGCGGGTACCACACGGCCCTGGCCGACGCCGGGGTCGAGGTCCAGGACGCCTGGGTCTCCCTCGGCCCCACCGACCCGGTCCGGGTCAGAGCCGCCGCCGAGGCCATGCTGTCCGGCCCGGAGCCGGTGACCGCGCTCTTCGCGGGCAACAACCGGGTGACGGTCACCGCCGTCCGCGTCCTCGCCGAGTGCGACCGCCGGATCGCCCTGGTCAGCTTCGACGACATCGAGCTCGCAGACCTGCTCGGCATCACGGTGATCTCGCAGGATGCCGCAGCGGTCGGCCGTACGGCGGCGGAACACCTGTTCCGCCGCCTCGACGGCGCCGCCCACGCCCCCGCCAGGGTGGAGCTCCCCACCCGGCTCGTCCCGCGCGGCTCGGGGGAGATCCCGCCGGCGTGAACGCCTACGGCGCCGTCACGGTCAGCCCGCCACGGCGCGGCGAGGCGAAGCCGTCCAGGTCCGCGCGGGTCAGACCGGTGAGGCCGGTGACCTCCGCGGTGTCCAGGGCGCCGCAGTCGATGCCGCGGAGCAGATAGCCACTGAGCGCCTTGGCGGTGGCGGGTTCGTCCATGACGTCACCGCCGGCCTTGGCCACATAGGCGGCGAGCCGGGCCGCGGCCTGACCGAGGCCCTCGCGGTAGAAGGTGTAGACGGCCGCGTACCGGGTGGGCAGGTGACCCGGGTGCATGTCCCAGCCCTGGTAGTAGGCGCGGGCCAGAGCGCGGCGGGTGAGGCCGTAGTGCAGGCGCCAGGCGTCGTGGACCTGCTGGGCGGGGCCGACCGGAAGGACGTTCGTGGAGCCGTCGCAGACCCGCACGCCGGTCCCGGCCGCCGCGACCTGCATGACGGCCTTGGCGTGATCGGCCGCGGGGTGGTCGCTGGCCTGGTAGGCGGGGCTGACACCGACGCAGGCGCTGTAGTCGAAGGTCCCGTAGTGCAGACCGGTCGCCCGGCCCCGCGCGGCGTCGATCATGCGGGCCACGGCGGCGGTGCCGTCCGCCGCCAGGATGGACTGGCTGGTCTCGATCTGGATCTCGAACCCGAGGCGCCCGGCCGGCAGACCATGGGTCTCCTCGAAGGCCTCGAGCAGGCGTGCGAAGGCGGTGACCTGTTCGGGGTACGTCACCTTGGGCAGCGTCAGGACGAGCCCGTCGGGAAGGCCTCCGGCCCGCATCAGGCCGGTGAGGAAGATGTCCGTGGTGCGGATGCCCCGGTCGCGTACGGCGGCCTCCATGCACTTCATCCGGATGCCCATGTACGGAGCCGCGGTCCCGCCGCCGAACGCGTCGGCGACCAGACGAGCCGCGCGGGCGGCGGCCTCGTCCTCCTCGGCGTCGGGGCGGGGTCCATAGCCGTCCTCGAAGTCGATGCGCAGGTCCTCGACCGGCTCGCGCTCCAGCTTGGCGCGTACACGGTCGTGGACGGGCTCGGCGAGTTCCTGCGGGATCCCGAGGACCGCGGCGAACGAGGCGGCGTCGGCGGCGTGCTCGTCGAGCGCCGCCAGCGCCTGGTCACCCCAGGTGCGCAGGGTGGTGGAGGTGAAGCCGTCGGCGGGCACATAGACGGTGTGGACGGGCTGACGCGTGCCGGGGTCCCCTGGGTAGCGGCGGGCGAGTTCGGCGTCCACCGACGTGAGGGAGGCGCTGATCTCCTCACCAACCGTGCCGGCGAGGCTCGTTGCCACCTTCTCCTGCTGGCCCATGACCGTACCCTCCACTTGTTCCGTAATTCCGCTTCCCGGAATCCTGCATCCGCATAGTGAAGTTATAAGTCTGCTGGTCCTGCGTCAATGGTGACCGGAAACGGCCCGGGGCCACGCGGTGAGAACACCACGCGGCCCCGGGCCGTCGTACGGGCAGAGCTCCCGCAGGGTCAGCCCTTGCGGGACTTGACCTCGTCGGTGAGCTGCGGGACGACGTTGAACAGGTCGCCGACGACGCCGTAGTCGACGAGGTCGAAGATCGGGGCCTCGGCGTCCTTGTTGACCGCGACGATGGTCTTCGAGGTCTGCATCCCGGCCCGGTGCTGGATCGCACCGGAGATACCCGAAGCGATGTACAGCTGCGGCGAGACCGACTTGCCGGTCTGGCCGACCTGGCTGGTGTGCGGGTACCAGCCGGCGTCGACCGCGGCACGCGAGGCGCCGACGGCCGCACCGAGGGAGTCGGCGAGCGCCTCGATGATCGCGAAGTTCTCCGCGCCGTTGACGCCACGGCCACCGGAGACGACGATCGCGGCCTCGGTCAGCTCCGGACGACCGGTCGACTCACGCGGGGTGCGCGAGAGGACCTTGGTGCCGGTGGCCGTCGCGGAGAAGGAGACCGTGAGTGCCTCGACGGCACCCGCGGCCGGGGCGGCCTCCACGGCTGCCGAGTTGGGCTTGACCGTGATGACCGGAGTGCCCTTGGAGACACGGGACTTGGTGGTGTACGAGGCGGCGAACGCCGACTGCGTGGCGACCGGGCCCTCGTCACCGGCCTCGAGGTCGACGGCGTCGGTGATGATGCCGGAACCGATGCGGAGCGCGAGGCGGGCCGCGATCTCCTTGGCCTCGGCCGAGGAGGGCAGCAGCACGGCGGCCGGGGACACCGCGTCGTAGGCGGCCTGGAGCGCGTCCACCTTCGGCACGACGAGGTAGTCGGCGAACTCCGGGGCGTCGGCGGTGAGTACCTTGACCGCGCCGTGCTCGGCGAGCGCGGCGGCGGTGTCGGCGGCCCCGTTGCCGAGGGCGACGGCGACAGGCTCGCCGATGCGGCGGGCGAGCGTCAGCAGCTCCAGGGTGGGCTTGCGGACGGCACCGTCCACGTGGTCGACATAGACGAGAACTTCAGCCATGGGACTTCAATCTCCTGCGTGCGAGGGAGTGCGGGGCGGGGAAGGGAACAGCCGGGGCTCAGATGAACTTCTGGCCCGCAAGGAACTCGGCCAGCTGCTTGCCGCCCTCGCCCTCGTCCTTGACGATCGTGCCCGCCGTACGGGCGGGACGCTCAGCCGCGGAGTCGACCGCGGTCCAGGAACCGCCCAGGCCGACCTCGTCCGCCTCGATCTCCAGGTCCTCGAGGTCCAGGGACTCGACCGGCTTCTTCTTGGCCGCCATGATGCCCTTGAACGACGGGTAGCGGGCCTCGCCCGACTGGTCGGTCACGGAGACCACGGCCGGCAGCGACGCCTCGAGCTGCTCGCTCGCGGAGTCGCCGTCACGACGGCCCTTGACGGTGCCCTCCTCGACCGAGACGTCGGAGAGCATCGTCACCTGCGGGACGCCGAGGCGCTCCGCGAGCAGCGCCGGGAGCACGCCCATGGTGCCGTCCGTCGACGCCATGCCGCAGATGACCAGGTCGTAACCGGTCTTCTCCACTGCCTTGGCCAGGACCAGGGAGGTGCCGATGACGTCGGTGCCGTGCAGGTCGTCGTCCTCGACGTGGACGGCCTTGTCGGCGCCCATCGACAGCGCCTTGCGCAGCGCGTCCTTGGCGTCCTCGGGACCCACCGTGAGCACGGTGATCTCCGCGTCGTCCGCCTCGTCGGCGATCTGCAGTGCCTGCTCGACCGCGTACTCGTCGAGCTCCGACAGCAGACCGTCGACGTCGTCACGGTCCAGGGTCAGGTCATCGGCGAAGTGCCGGTCGCCGGTGGCGTCGGGCACGTACTTCACACAGACAACGATCCTCAAGCTCACGCCGGCTCTCCTACTGCATCGTCATTTCTGGGCTGCCTTGTTGCACGCAGCATAGGCGCCTTATCGGGCGGATTCCGGTCGGGGGCGACCCGGCTCCCGGTGAAATATTACTCGCCAGTACACCCAGTACGTTACCCATGAGCAAGCGCTTGGAACTGTGACGTAGCCAACGAGGTACGTTCCTGCGCGACCTGCTCGCCCTCAGTCTCGCAGAGACGTGAAACTGCCCTGGTGGTAGACCAGCGGGCGGCCGCCTCCCGACGGGTCCCCGGCCACGACCTCGGCGATCACGATGCGGTGGTCCCCCGCCGGGATCCGGGCCACCACCCGGCACACCAGCCAGGCCACCACTCCCCCGAGCAGCGGCACCCCCTCGGGCCCCCTGCGCCAGTCGGTGGACGGGCCGAACCGGTCGGCGCCGCTGCGGGCGAAGGTCGCGGCCAGCTCCTGCTGGCCCTCGCCGAGTATGTGGACGCCGATGTGCTCCGCCTCCGCGACCACGGGCCAGCTGGAGGACGTGGTGCCCACCCCGAAGGAGATGAGCGGCGGCTCGGCGGCGACGGAGTTGAGCGAGGTCGCGGTGAAGCCGACGGGGCCCGCTCCGGCGGCGGTGATCACGGCGACGCCGGCGGCGTGCTGCCGGAAGACGGAGCGGAGAAGTCCGGGGGTTGCCGTCCGGGGAGTACCAAGGTCGGGCGTAGCCGTCATGAGAGGTCCTTCTGCGAGGAGGCGTACAGGTCCACGGGTTCTTCAGGCACCCGGACAGCGCGCGCTCGCGTGGCGCGCGAGGTCGATGTGGACCCGGCCGAAGAGAAGGAGTTCTGGCGGCATAGCGTCAGAGTGACGATGCGTGGCGTGTGCAGTCAAGTGCGTCCCGTCATGTGGGAGATGCGTCACGGTCCGTCATATCGCCCGCCCCAGCGCGGCGACGACATCCGCCGTACGCGGCTGCCCCGCGGCCCGGCGGACGATGCGGCCCGTCGCGTCGAGCACCAGGACCGTGGGGGTCCGGCTGATACCGAGGCTGCGCACGAGCGTCAGTCGTTCCTCGGCGTCGATCTCGACATGGACGACGCCCTCGACCATCCCGGCCACCTCCGCGAGTGTGCGCCGGGTGGCGCGGCACGGCTGGCAGAACGCGGTGGAGAACTGCACCAATGTGGCCCGATCCCCCAGTTCCGCGCCGAGTTGGGCCGCGTCCAGCGTGCCGGTGGCCGTCCGACCGTCCATCCCGTCCTCCCTCTCAGAGCTCTGCGCAAAGGGTCAGCGCCCTGCGGCCGCATTACATTCCCGGAAGATTCACGTGACGAGAATCTCTCGTCCTTGGGCCTTTGGGGCTGGCCACGGCGTCGCGCATGGGGCACGATCGCCACAATGCCGAAAACCTACGGCTGCGTAACTTCCGCCGGGAGAACCCTCCCCAGGCATTGAAGAAGGGTCTTCATCCAGATGGCAGAGCTCGTCTATCGGCCGGTCATCGGCGCCGCTCGCACGCTGTTCAAGGCGCTCGACCTGAAGATCGACACCCAGGGTTCGGAGCACATCCCGAAGACCGGTGGCGCGGTTCTGGTCAGCAACCACATCAGCTATCTGGACTTCATCTTCACCGGACTCGGCGCCCTGCCCCAGAAGCGGCTCGTCCGCTTCATGGCGAAGGAGTCGGTGTTCCGGCACAAGGTGTCCGGACCTCTGATGCGCGGCATGAAGCACATCCCCGTGGACCGCAACCAGGGCGAGGACGCCTACGCGCACGCGTTGGCGTCGCTCCGTGCGGGCGAGATCGTCGGTGTGTTCCCCGAGGCGACCATCTCCCAGTCCTTCACCCTGAAGAGCTTCAAGTCGGGCGCCGCGCGGCTGGCCCAGGAGGCGGGCGTACCGCTGATCCCGATGGCGCTGTGGGGTACCCAGCGACTGTGGACCAAGGGACGTCCGCGCAACTTCGGGCGCAGCCACACCCCGATCACCATCCGGGTGGGCGAGGCCGTGGAGGCCCCCGCCGACCAGTACGCGGGGGCGATCACCCGTCGGCTGCGTGAACGCGTCCAGGAGCTCCTCGAGGCGGCGCAGCGCGCTTATCCGGTGCGCCCCAAGGACGCGGCCGACACCTGGTGGGTTCCGGCGCACCTCGGCGGTACGGCTCCGACGCCCGCGGAGGCACGCGAGCTCGGCTGATCCGTCGCGCGGCGGTGCGGCGCCGTGCCCGGCGCGTCCCGGGGGGGCGCGCCGGGCTCAGAGCGCGGTCGGCAGGTTCCTGACAAGTTCCGCACCGTCGCGCGAGCTCCGCAGCGCGCGGAGGGCCACCGGGTGCGGCGCGGCATGGATCTGCGGATAGTCCGTCTCGTCGAGCTCCGGCCGTGTCACGCAGGCCAGCCGCTCCGCACCCGCCGAGAACCGGGCGTCGATCCCTCCCACGTTTCCGCGCGGATCCTGCCGGATCCACCGCTCCCACCCGGGAAGCCGCACCGCGACCAGGCCGTGCACGACGAGGCCCACGCCGTCCCCCGGGACGAGCCGCTGGTAACAGAGGCCGGCATGGATGCCCGCCGCCCGCAGCAGAGCGGTCAGGGCATGGGCCTTGGCGTAGCAGATTCCGGTGCGCTCGGCGAGGACGTCGGAGGCGCGCCACGTGACCCGTGGGTCCCCCACGTCCATCGAGTGGGGGATGGCGTCGCGTACGTACGCGAAGGCATCGGACGCGTATGTGTATGCGTCTGCCTTTCCGGAGCCGAGGCGCTCTGACGTCTCCCTCACGAGCGGATGGTGATGGTCGATGACCTCGTCGGCAGCGAGATAGGCGGAGAGTTCAGGAGCGTCCTGGATCAGCTTCATACCCACGGAGCGTAGCGAAGCGGCCGACCAGGAGCAATACATTTCCAGTCGGCCGCATACTTATGCCGCTACTGCCTGGCCATCTCTTCCTTGAGCGCCAGCACGAAGGCGTCCACGTCGTCCTCGCGGGTGTCGAACGCACACATCCAGCGGACGTCGCCGGCCTTCTCGTCCCAGAAGTAGAACCGGAACCGCTTCTGCAGCCGCTCGCTCACCTCGTGCGGCAGCCGCGCGAAGACGGCGTTGGCCTGGACCGGGTAGAGAATCTCCACACCGTCCACCGACCGGACCCCCTCGGCGAGCTGCTGGGCCATGGCGTTGGCGTGCCGTGCGTTGCGCAGCCACAGGTCCCGTGCGAGCAGCGCCTCGAGCTGGACCGAGACGAAGCGCATCTTGGAGGCGAGCTGCATCGACAGCTTGCGCAGATGCTTCATGGCCCGGACGGAATCCGGGTTCAGGACGACGACGGCCTCGCCGAAGAGCGCGCCGTTCTTGGTGCCGCCGAAGGAGAGGACGTCGACGCCGACGGCGTTGGTGAACGTGCGCATGGGCACGTCCAGCGACGCGGCGGCGTTGGCTATCCGCGCCCCGTCCAGGTGGACCTTCATGCCCCGCTCGTGGGCATGCTCGCAGATCGCGCGGATCTCGCCGGGGGTGTAGACCGTGCCCAGTTCGGTGTTCTGGGTGATCGACACGACCTGGGGCATCGCCCGGTGCTCGTCGTCCCAGCCGTACGCCTCGCGGTCGATGAGCTCCGGCGTCAGCTTCCCGTCGGGCGTCGGGACGGAGAGCAGCTTCAGCCCGCCCATCCGCTCCGGCGCGCCGCCCTCGTCCACGTTGATGTGGGCGGACGCGGCGCAGATCACCGCGCCCCAGCGGTCGGTCAGCGCCTGGAGGGCGACGACGTTGGCCCCCGTGCCGTTGAAGACCGGGAAGGCCTCGGCGGTGGGGCCGAAGTGGCTGTGCATGATCCGCTGGAGGTGGCCGGTGTAGTCGTCCTCGCCGTAGGCGACCTGGTGGCCGCCGTTGGCGAGGGCGAGGGCCGCGAGTACCTCCGGGTGCGCACCCGCGTAGTTGTCACTGGCGAACCCGCGTACCTGCGGGTCGTGATGACGTCGCGCATCGGTCCTTACGGTTGCGGGGTCAGCCACAGACGCTTTCCGTTCACTTCTCCGGCGGGCCTGTCCCAGACTCCGGCGATGGCCTCGGCCAGCTCCGTGACGTCTGTGAATCCCGCGAACTTCGCATTCGGGCGCTCGGCGCGCATCGCGTCGTGCACCAGTGCCTTGACGACCAGGATCGCAGCAGCCGAGGTCGGGCCCCCGTCGCCCCCCGCCTTACGGAAGGCGTCCGCCAGGGCGAGCGTCCAGGCCTCGGCCGCCGCCTTGGACGCGGCGTAGGCCGCGTTCCCGGCGGTGGGGCTGCTGGCCCCGGCCGCGCTGATCAGCACGTACCGGCCGCGGTCGCTGCGCTGGAGGACGTCCTGGAACGCGAGCGAAGTCGACTGCACGGTACGGATCAGCAGCTTCTCCAGGAAGTCCCAGTCGGTGAGACTGGTGTCCGCGAAGCCGGAACCGCCACGCCAGCCGCCCACGAGGTGGACCAGACCGTCGACGTGGCCGAATTCCCTCTCCGTCTTGACGACCCAGTCCCGGGTGGCCTCCAGATCGAGCAGATCGACCGTGTCCCCGGTGACGGTCGCCCCGCCGTGCGCGTACCGCGCGGCGTCGACGGCCTCCGAGAGCCGCTCGGGATTGGCGTCGGAGGCGACCACGGTCGCGCCCGCCTCGGCGAGCCGGAGCAAGGTGGCACGGCCCGCCGGCCCCGCCGCTCCGGCCACCGCCACGACCGCGCCCTCGAGCGCTCCGCTGTCGGCCCTGCCTGTTCCGTTCATCGCCACCGCCTCCTCAGAACCCGCGCTCACGCTGCTGCCCGCCCGGCGTCCGCCGCGGTGATCCCCTTGGTGGAGGCGATCACATGCTTCAGCTTCTTCGAGAGCGCCTCATAGAACATGCTCAGGGGAAACTCGTCCGGAAGCACGTCGTCGACGAGCTTACGGGGCGGCTGTGTCACGTCCAGCGCGTCCGGACCCTTGGCCCAGCGGGAGCCGGGGTGGGGTGCGAGATAGGTCGCGACCAGGTCGTACGCCGCGAACCAGTGCACGAGCTTGGGGCGGTCGATGCCGTCGCGGTAGAGCTTCTCGATCTCTCCGCAGAGCTGGTTGGTGACCTGCGGGGCACGGGCCCAGTCGATCTTGAGCGTGTTGTCGGTCCAGCGGACCACGTCGTGCTTGTGGAGGTAGGCGAAGAGCAGCTGACCGCCGAGGCCGTCGTAGTTGCGCACACGCTCACCGGTGACGGGGAAGCGGAACATCCGGTCGAAGAGCACGGCGAACTGGACGTCACGGCCCTGGCCGAAGCCGTCGGCCTCCAGCTTCACGGCCTCCTTGAAGGCGGTGAGGTCGCAGCGGAGCTCCTCGAGCCCGTACATCCAGAACGGCTGGCGCTGCTTGATCATGAAGGGGTCGAACGGAAGGTCGCCGTGGCTGTGGGTACGGTCGTGGACCATGTCCCAGAGCACGAAGGCCTGCTCGCAGCGCTTCTGGTCGCCGATCATCTCGCGGATGTCGTCCGGCAGCTCGACGCCCAGCAGGTCGACGGACGCCTCGGTCACGCGGCGGAAGCGCGCGGCCTCGCGGTCGCAGAAGATGCCGCCCCAGCTGAAGCGCTCCGGCGCCTCCCTCACGGCGATGGTCTCGGGGAAGAGCACCGCGGAGTTGGTGTCGTAGCCGGCGGTGAAGTCCTCGAAGGTGATGCCGCAGAACAGTGGGTTGTCGTAACGCGTGGCCTCGAGGTCGGCGAGCCACTCGGGCCAGACCATCCGCAGCACGACTGCTTCGAGATTGCGGTCCGGATTTCCGTTCTGCGTGTACATCGCGAAGACGACCAGGTGCTGGAGGCCGTCCGCGCGGTTCCTGGCGGGCTGGAAGGCGAGCAGGGAGTCGAGGAAGTCCGGGACGCCGAAGCCGTCCGCGGTCCAGCGGCGAAGGTCGGTGACGAGCGCGCGGTGGTAGGCCTCGTCGTGCGGGAGCAGCGGAGAGAGCTGCTCGACCGCCGTGATCACGCGTTCGATCACGGTTCCGGCCGTCGCGGCCGAGGGTGCGCCGTCCGCCGCGAAGTCGATGGAACCGTCCTTGGACTGCCAGGGGCGGAGCTCTTCCACGGCACTCTTGAGCGCGGGCCAGGCCGGGTGCTCCACGACCCGCTGGGAAGCAGCTATCGCACCGGTGGCGGTGGCATGCTCAAGAATTTCCGTCATAACACTTCCTTCACGGGAGAACCTCGCGTCAAGCAACCGTATCCATGCACGGTTCCTTCGGACAAGTGGAGAACAGAAAATTATCCTGCCGACCCTCATCTTCACCGTTATTTTTCCTGCCACACATCCGTGTGACAACTCCTTCCACCGGACTGGCAGGGCAGTGGCCGTTCTGCAGGCAAGAACTGGTTCCCTGAGGGCAGAAGCCGCACGGGGGCGAACACGACGGACGGAAGCAGGAGTGCCTTGACTTTTCTCACCATCGGTCATCGCGGGGTCATGGGTGTCGAGCCGGAGAACACGCTGCGCTCGTTCGCACACGCGGAGCAGGTCGGCATGGACGCCGTCGAGCTGGATCTCCATCTGAGCAAGGACGGCGCGCTCGCCGTGATGCATGACGCCGCCGTGGACCGCACGACGGACGGGCGGGGGCTGATCGCCGAGAAGACGATGGCGGAGCTCCGCGAGCTCGACGCCGGGCAGGGCGAACAGGTCCCCGTCTTCGAGGAGGTGCTCGACGCGATCGGCTCGCCCGTCCAGGCCGAGATCAAGGACGTGGCGGCCGCGAGGGCGCTGGCCGAGGTGATGCTGCGCCGCGACCTGGCCGGCCGCGTCGAGGTGTCCTCGTTCCACGACGAGGCGGTGGCCGAGATCGCGCAGCTGGTCCCGGGCGTGCGGACGGTGCTCATCGCCAGCCGCTGGGAAGGCGACGTGGTGGACCGGGCGAAGGCGGTGGGCGCGGCGACGCTCGCCCTGAACATCCGCCGCCTCACCCTCGAAGTGGTCGAGCAGGCCCACGCGGAGGGCCTGAAGGTGATCGGCTGGGTGGTCAACACCCAGGACCATCTGCGCCTGGTCCGCGCGCTGGGGCTGGACGGCGCGACGACCGACTATCCGGAGATCCGGCGCGCGGGCCGCTTCACCTCCTGAGCCGCTCCCGGGCCCGCCGCATGCCAGAGCCTCGCAGGGATCGTCCTGGGCTCAGGTGCCCTGGCACCGCACCCTGATCCGGCCTGACCGGCCTGATCCGGACGAAGGACCTCAGAGCTCCTTGACCAGCAGCTCGAACGCGAGATCGTCACGCTGCGGGATACCGAAGCGCTCGTCGCCGTACGGGAAGGGCGTCAGCTCTCCCGTACGGCGGTAGCCCCGGCGCTCGTACCAGGCGATCAGCTCCTCGCGGACGGAGATCACCGTCATGTGCATCTCACTCGCGCCCCAGCTCTCGCGTGCTGTGCGCTCCGCCTCCGCGATGATCACTTTGCCGAGGCCCGCGCCCTGCAGCTCCGGACTCACCGCGAACATGCCGAAGTAGGCGGCCTTCCCCCGGTGTTCGAGCTGACAGCAGGCGACCGGCTCGCCGTCCCGCTCGGCGACGAGGACCCGGCCCGAGGGGGCCGCGAGCACCTCGCGCACCCCGTCGGGGTCGGTGCGCTGCCCCTGAAGGATGTCCGCCTCGGTCGTCCACCCGGCCCGGCTCGCGTCGCCCCGGTAGGCGGACTCGACGAGTCGCACCAGCACCGGCACATCGTCCTCGGTCGCGTCGCGGAAGGTCAGTTCTGCCCGTGCCGTGGCCGGTGCGATGTCCATGTGGCTTCTCCGGTGGTGTGCTGCCGACTGTGCTTTCCCGAGACTAACCCGGCCGTTCCCGCCCCTCGCAGGCCCGGCGCGCTCCCCTCAATACGCCAATGCGCCCCGGTAGGAGTGGCGGGAACGGGGCATCGATGGGACGACACCGGCGTGATCCGCCGTAGGGGGAGGTGCACTGTGCACGGACCGGTGCTGTCCGGCTGGCTTCTCATGGTGCTGTGCGGGGCCACGGGGGCCTACTGCCTGTCGCGGGCGCTCAACGGCACGGAGCGGGAACGCGGATCGGCGCGCGCCGAGGCGCTGATGGGGTTCGGGATGGCCGCGATGGCGGTGCCCGCCGTCCTGCTGACGCTCCCGGAATGGATGTGGGTGGTGTACGCGGTGGTGTTCGGCGCCGCCTCGTTGCACGCGGCCGTGTCCGCCAGGCGCGGCGGCCACCATCTGCATCACCTGGTCGGTTCGCTGGCCATGGTCTACATGGCCGTGGCCATGGCACCGGGAGCGGCCCACGGCCCGGGGGGCGGCCACCTGGGACACGGCGCGGGGACGGCCGGAGGCATCCCGGTGCTCACGGGAGTGCTGCTGGCCTACTACGCGCTGTACGTCCTGCGATCGGCGGGGCAGCTCATACCGGCTGCCGCGTCGGCCGGCGCACCTGCCGGGGTGCCGGCCGGCGGCGGCATGACCGTTGCGGCCCGGGGCGCGCGGCCGGAGCTGGCCCTGGCGTGCAGGCTGACCATGGGGACAGCCATGTTCGCGATGCTGCTCACCCTGTGAGACAGCGGGCCCCGCGCCCCGTGTCGTACGTCACTTGAGGCGCGCGGCCGTACCCGTGGACACCGCGGCACTCATAGGCTGACGCCCATGTTGGTCTCCCTCGCGCTCCTGCTGCTCGGTGCACTGGCCGCCGTCGTGGCCCCGGGCCTGATGGCGAGGGCCCGTTGGCCGGAGCGTGAACCGGTCGTGGCCCTGTGGGTGTGGCAGTGCGTGGTCGCGGGCGTCCTGTTGTCGTTCGGGCTCTCCATGACCTTCAGTGCGGCTGCCGCGTGGCAGGCGGTCCGCGGCCATGTCTTCGCACCCGCCCCGCACGGCGTCGTCGAGGCGTACGCCCTGGGCGCGTACGGACCGTGGTCGGCTGTCATCGCGGTGCTGCTGGCGCTCGGTGGGGTGTGGACCGCAGCCATGCTCGCACGGGAGATCCACCGGGCCCGGGCCCGTCGCAAGCGACGGCGAACCGAACTGCTGGTCCGTTCCCCGCTGATGCCGGGTGAGGAGCCCGGCAGCGGACGCCTCGTGGTGCTGGAGGGCGAAAGGCCCGATGCGTGGTGGCTTCCGGGAGCGGCGCCCCAACTCGTCATCACCACTGCGGCACTCAGCAGGCTGAAGGGCCGTCAGCTCGATGCCGTGCTGGCACACGAGCAGGGCCACGCGCAGGCCCGCCACGACTGGCTCCTGCACTGCTCGGGCGCCCTCGCGACCGGGTTCCCCCAGGTGCCGGTGTTCGCCGCGTTCCGCGACGAGATGCACCGCCTCGTGGAACTCGCCGCGGACGACGTGGCGTCGCGGCGCTTCGGACGCCTCACGATCGCACTCGCTCTGGTCGAACTCAACGAGGACCGCGGGGTGTTCGGCCCGGCACCGGCCTCCGGCGCCCAGATGCCGCTGAGGGTGAACCGCTTGCTCACTCCGGTGGAACGGCTCACCGCGGGCCGTCGGCTGCGGCTGACCGCCGCCGCCGCGCTGGTGCCCGTCGTACCCCTGCTGGTGGCCTTCGTGCCGGGCCTCAGAGCTCTGGGATAGCTTCACGCGCGGATCATGAACGAGTATCGACCCCATGCCTTCCCCTCCCCTCCCTCCCCGCACCCGAGCCCCCCTCCTGATCGCGGGCCTCGCGTGTGCCTCCCTGTCCCTCGTTCTCCTGGTGCTGGTCGCGGTCCGCTGGTCACCTCTGATCGCGCTGGACACCACGGTGGCCGAAGCACTGCACCGCAGAGCGGTGGCCGAGCCGGGGCTGGTCCAGGTCAGCCGGGTGCTGACGGACTGGGTCTGGGATCCCTGGACGATGCGCGCCCTGACCGCCGTGGTCGTGATCACCCTGTGGTGGCGCGGTGCGCGCCTGCTCGCCGGGTGGGTGGCAGCGACCAGCCTGCTGGGCACCCTCCTGCAGCAGGGGCTGAAGGCGGCCGTGGGCCGGGAACGCCCGCAGTGGCCCGACCCGGTGGACTCCGCGAACTACGCGGCCTTCCCCTCGGGGCACGCCATGAGCGCGGCGGTCGCCTGCGGGCTCCTGATGTGGCTGCTGCGCCTGCACGGCGCACAGTCCCCGGTGTGGTGGGGGTCACTGATGCTCGCCCTGGTCTCCGTCGCCGGTGTGGCCCTCACGCGCCTCTACCTGGGTGTGCACTGGATGACCGACGTACTGGGCGGAGTGCTCCTGGGAGCCGCCCTGGTCGCGTTCTCCGCCGTCGGATACACCGCGTACGCGGGACGGCGGGCGGCCGGTGGCAACGGTCCGTCCTTGTGAGGCCTCACCCGGGACCGCGATGATCGGCGCATGCAGATCAAGGGTGTACTTTTCGACTTCTCCGGGACGCTCTTCCGGATCGAGTCCGTCGCGTCGTGGCTGCGCGCCGTCCTCGACGCACGCGGCACCACCGTGGAACAGGCCGACTTCGAGCAGTACGCGCGGCGTCTGACGGCCGCCGGGGCGCTGCCCGGGGGGCCGAACCCGGAGGAGGTGCCCCCGGCACTGGCCGCGGTGTGGGCCGGTCGCGACCGCACGGCGCAGCTGCACCGGGAGGCGTACACCGGCATGGCCCGCCGGGTCGCCCTTCCGGACCCCGGTCTGTACGACGCCCTGTACGACCGTCACCGAGACCCCGCCGCCTGGCAGCCGTATCCCGATGCGGCGGAGGTACTGCGCGGGCTGCGTCACAACGGCGCCTCGATCGGTGTCGTGAGCAACATCGGCTGGGACCTGCGCCCCGTCTTCCGCGCGCACGGCCTGGACGAGTGGGTCGACGCCTACGTCCTGTCCTACGAACACGGCATGCAGAAGCCCGACCCCGGCCTGTTCCGCACGGCGTGCTCGCTGCTGGGGCACGATCCCGCGGAGGTGGTCATGGTGGGTGACGACCGCCACGCGGACGGGGGTGCGGCCGCTCTGGGCTGTGAGGTCCGTTTCGTGGATCACCTGCCCGTGGCGGAGCGGCCGGAAGGGCTCCGGGCGCTTCGCCTGGTGGAACTCACGGGGCCGGCCCCCCGCGTTCCATGAGGGATTCCGGGAGGCGGTGTGAGGGATGTCCCTGCTCCTGAGGGGGACCGGAAGCCCGAAAGGGGTTTAGCTTGGTGGACATGTCCCCGTATCCGAACACGTCCGTCGCCGTGCGCCCCGCCTCCGTCGTCAACGAAGAGATTCGCGACCTGTGGCAGCGCTCGGGCGGACTGCTGTCCGCCGACGACGAGACGGAGTACCAGCGCCTGCTGGTGGAGTGGTCCACCGCCGCGGGTACGAGCGTCCGTCCGGCCGCCTGAGCTGCCGGGCGGCCCGTGGCCCCGCGACTGATTCCGGCGATCCCCCGCATCGCCGGAATCAGGGGTACAGCATGTCCCCGCGCCGCCCATGGGTCAATGAGATAAACGTGCCCCGCCGGGCGGGAACAGCCCGGCGGGGCACTCGCTTTCACCTGCGGGGGAATCCGGTGTGTCAGCGGCCGAAGTAGTCCGGCTGCGTCTGCACGTTGAGTTCCGGCAGCCGCACCTTCTGCGCCGGGTCTGTCCGCCGGTCGTTGAGCTTCAGGACGTCGAAGCCCTTGGCGATGTCGTTGGAGTAGATGTAGCCGTTGTAGTAGTACGCCGACCACGGTCCGGCCGTGGTGACCGCGTCCGTGGAGACAGGACCGCGCTCGAAGTACGCGATCTCCTTCGGCTTCGAGGAGTCGGTGAAGTCCCACACGGAGACCCCGCCCTGGTACCAGGCCTGGACCATCAGGTCCTTGCCCTTGACCGGGATGATCGAGCCGTTGTGCGCGACGCACACCTCGGTGTCCGCCTGCGGGCGGTCGATCTTGAAGTAGCTGCGGAAGACCAGCTTGCGGTGGTCCCCCTTGCCCGTGATGTCGTAGACGCCGTCGGCCCCGCGGTTCGGGCCGATCTCGTCGTTGCAGGTGGCCGCGCCGCCGCCGCCGAGCTCGTCGGTGAACACGACCTTGTCGGCATCCTGGTTGAAGGTCGCGGAGTGCCAGAACGCGAAGTTCACGTTGTCCTGGACCCGGTCGATGATCTTCGGGTTCTGCGGGTCCTTGATCGAGAACAGCAGGCCGTCACCCATGCACGCCCCGGCTGCCAGGTCCTTCGACGGCAGAACGGTGATGTCGTGGCAACCGGTGGTCTTGGAGACGCCGGGGTTGGCCGGTGCGCCCGGGTTACCACCGTCCGGGAAGAGCACCGGGAAGTTCACGATCCGGGAGTCCTCGGGAGTGCTGCGCGGCACCTTGATGACGGAGATCCCGTCGTGCGGCGGCTGGCAGTCCGGGAACGTCTCGTTGGGCGAGTACGACGAGACGTAGACGTAGACGCTCTTGCGCTCGGGGACGATCGTGTGGGTGTGCGAACCGCATGCGGTCTCGACGGCGGCGACGTACTTCGGGTTGCGCTTGTCGCTGATGTCGAAGACCTTCATGCCCTCCCAGGAGGACTTCTCCGTGGCCGGCTGGGTGGTGCTGGCACAGGAGTTGTCGCTGCGGGAGGAGTCGGTCGACAGGAAGAGGAGATTCCCGGAGACCGAGATGTCGTTCTGCGAACCGGGGCACAGGACCTGCGCGACGGTCCTCGGCTTCTTCGGGTTGCGGATGTCGAAGATACGGAAGCCGTCGTAGTTCCCGGCGTAGGCGTAGGTGCCCTGGAAGGCCAGGTCCGTGTTGGTCCCCTGGAGCGCGTCCTTGGGGACGTTCGTGAGGTGTTCGATGTTGGCGCTGTGGACGATCTCGTCCACGCCGGGTATCTCGCCGCTCTCGATCGCGGCCCGTGCTTCGGCCTGCTCGCTCGCGGAAACACCGCTGCGGGTGGTGGCGGCGTCGCCCGGGTCCGGTGTCGCGGCCGCGGGTCCGGCCGTGAACAGCGTGGCGATGAGCCCGGCCGCGGCTGCCGCCACGCCCAGACGTCTGCGCCGCACGCTGGTGGTGTGCAACGAGGTCACTGCGTCCTCCCTGGTATCCGTTCGTCGACGAACGGTTCTTGGACCCCGGCAGTATCGTCCCTCGCGTGTACACACCAACAGATGGCAACAGAGACGTAATAAAAGTTTTTGATCACGGGCCGGTGGAAGGTGTTAGGACGGTCTGCAACAGACTCATGTGGCACTGGAGGTCGCCGTGTTGATGCCCCGTCGAACCACACGCGTGCGCTCAGCCGCCCTGGCGGTGACACTCGTGGCCGCCGTTCTCGCCCTGGGCGGCTGCGACGACGGCAGCGGCGAAGCGGCCGACGCCGGGGCGGACAAGGGCATTTCGGTCGTGGCGCCCGGAAAGCCCGGCGAACCGGCCAGGACGCTGTCGGCCGAGGAAGCCGCGAAGGCCGCCGGGGACGACACGCCCAACTCCGCCGACTTCCGCTACGCCCGCATGATGATCGAGCATCACGAACAAGCCCTCGTGTTCACCGCCCTCGTTCCCGGACGGGCGTCCGCCACCTCGGTCGAACGGCTCGCGCAACGCATCTCGGCAGCCCAGAAGCCGGAGATCGGCGCCATGGAGGGCTGGCTGAAGAACAACGGCGGGGACGACCGCGAGGAGACGCACGACCACTCCACGATGCCCGGCATGGCGACCGACGCGCAGATCGAGCAGCTGCGTGCCTCGCGGGGCAAGGCCTTCGACCGGCTGTTCCTCGAGCTGATGATCACCCATCACCAGGGTGCGGTCACCATGGCCACCGAAGCTCTCGCGGACGGCAACAACGTGCTGGTGGAGGAGATGGCCAACGACGTCGTCGCCCAGCAGACGGTGGAGATCGACCGGATGCGCGGACTGATGACCTGAGGCTGCCGGGCCGCACTCCTCCCCGATTCCGCCTGGCGGTGCCATGCTGGAGCCATCGTCCGGGAGGAGGTGCGCCGTGCTCCGTGTCGCCGTCGTCGGTTCGGGCCCCAGCGGGGTCTACACGGCCCAGGCGTTGCTGCAGCAGTCCCGGGTGCCCGATGTGCGGGTGCATGTGCTGGACCGGCTGCCCACACCGTACGGCCTGGTCCGCTACGGCGTGGCGCCCGACCACGAGAAGATCAAGTCGCTGCAGAGCAGTCTCCGGGCGGTCCTGGAGGACGACCGGATCACCTTCGTCGGTCATGTCGAGGTCGGCGGCGCGGGCGGGCTGTCACCCGCCCGGCTCAAGGAGCTGTATCACGCGGTGGTCTACTGCGTGGGCGCGGCGGCCGACCGGCCGCTCGCCGTTCCCGGTGAGGGGCTGCCGGGGAGTTTCTCCGCCACCGAGTTCGTCTCCTGGTACAGCGCCCACCCGGACGCGGCCGTCGACGGCTTCCCGCTCCTGTCCCGTTCGGCCGTGGTGGTCGGGGTCGGCAACGTGGCGGTCGACGTGGCCCGGATCCTCGCCCGCGGCGCGGCCGAGCTGCGGGGCACGGACGTGCCGCGGGCCGCTCTGGACGCGCTGGAGGCGAGCCGGGTGCGTGACGTGCACATCGTCGGCAGGCGCGGACCCTCGCAGGCCAGGTTCACCACCAAGGAACTGCGCGAGCTGGGCTCGCTCCCCCGGGCACGGATCGTCGTCGACGGGGTGGAGCTCGCGCGCGATCCGGCGTACACGGGTGCGGCGGAGGGCCCGGGGGCGGCACTGCCTGCCGTGGTCCGGCGGAATCTGGACGTGCTGCGCGGGTGGGCGGCGGATCCACCGCCCACCGCGCTCGACCGCGAGCGCCGCGTCCGGCTCCGGTTCTTCCTGCGCCCGGTGGAGCTGCTGGAGCGGGCGGGGCGGGTCGCAGGGGTGCGCTTCGCGCGGACGGCTCCGGACGGTGCCGGAGGCGTCCGGGACACCGGGACGTACGAGGACATCGAGGCCCAGCTCGTGCTGCGGGCCGTGGGCTACCGGGGGACGCCCCTGCCCGGCCTGCCCTTCGACCCGGTGCACGGCACCGTGCCGCATCGGGCGGGGCGGGTGACCAGGGACGGGACGGCCTCACCCGGGGAGTACGTCGCCGGGTGGATCAAGCGTGGCCCCACCGGGGTGATCGGCTCGAACAGGTCGTGCGCCAAGGAGACGGTCGCCTCACTCGTCGAGGACGCACCCCAGCTCGTCCGCCGGGAGGTGCCCGCCGATCCGCTGGAGGCTCTGCGGGCTCAGGGGCTGCACCCCGTGGAATGGGACGGCTGGCTGTCCATCGAACGCGCGGAGGCTGCGCTGGGCCGCTCGCTCGGACGTGGGCAGGTGAAGATCCCCGACTGGTCCGGGCTGCTCGACGCGGCCCGGGGCGACCGCCCGTAGCGCGCGTCAGCCCTTGCCGAGGCGCTCGGCCTGCCGGTCCGCACCGCCGAGCACGCTGTCCAGCAGGCCGGGGAAGAGGGCGTCCAGGTCCTCCGTCCGCACACAGCTCAGTTTGGCCGTGCCGCGGTAGAACTGGCTGATGACGCCGCTCTCGCGGAGCACCCTGAAGTGGTGCGTGGTGGTGGACTTGGACACCGGGAGATCGAAGCGGGAACAGGCCTGCTCGTCGGTCGCGCCGGCCAGCTGGCGCACGATCCGGAGCCTGATCGGATCGGAGAGCGCGTGGAGCACGCCCTCGACGCGGATCTCCTCGCGCGAGGGGTGGGCGAGCACGCGAGCGGCGTTCGTCGTCACTGTGGCTCCACTTCGTCCAGGGGCTCTCATTGTACGAGAGTCGTCGTAGTTTTATCCACGGGCCGCCACCACGAGCCGGACGCGCGGGCTGCCGTCCGGCCGCCGCCCGAACTCCTCCAGCGGCAGCAGCCGCAGCGTGAATCCGGTCCGTACGAGGTCGTCCACCACATCCGCGAGCGGGAACGTGCGGTAGTACATGACGAAGGGCGGGCGCCACAGCGCGTTGCGTGCCCGCATGGCCAGGTCGAAGCCGAGCAGCGACCAGTAGGCCCGGGAGCCCACCGCGGGCGGGGCGCCCACCGGGAAGACGAACAGGCCGCCGGGCCGCAGCGCCGCGTACACCTGGTCGAACAGCGCCGGGCGTTCCTCCGGCAGGAAATGGCCGAACGCCCCGAAGCTCAGGGCCAGATCGAAGGCCTGCGTGAACGGCAGCGCGAGGGCGTCGGCCCGGACCCAGTCCATCGCAGGACCTCCGGCCTCCCCGGTGTCCGCAGCCCGGGCGACGTCCAGCATGCCGGCGCTGAAGTCGACGCCGGTGACCCGCTCCCGGCACAGCGTGCGCAACACGCCCGCCCCCGCCCCGGTGCCGCAGCAGACATCCAGACCCCGGCCGAACGGCCCGAGGGGCCGCACCGCGTCGGCGACGGCTTCGAGCACCCGGTCCGGGGTCCGGTAGGGCGTCAGGTCGAACTTCGGGGCGAGCAGGTCGTAACCGCGCATCGTCGAGGAGAGCGCTTGTACGGCCAGTTCGCGCAGCGTGGGGCCCTGGGGAGTGAACATCGCCGCTCAGCGTACCCAGGGACGCGATGTCACACCGCGTAACCGTACTGCTCGGGCACCCGGACGTCGCCGCCGAGCGCGCGTGCGGCGTTGCGGGCGAAGTAGGGGTCACGCAGCAGCTCCCGGCCGAGCAGGACCGCGTCGGCGCGTCCGTCGGCCAGCACCTTCTCCGCCTGCACGGGGTCGGTGATCAGCCCCACGGCTGCCACCGGGAGGCCGGTCTCGTTGCGCACCCGCTCGGCGAACGGCACCTGGTAGCCGGGCTCCACGGGGATCCGTGCCTTCGGTGCCAGTCCGCCGGTCGAGACGTCCAGCAGGTCGACGCCGTGAGCGAGCAGCTCGCGTGCGAAGCGGACGGTGTCGTCGGCGGTCCAGCCCTCGCGCGGGTCGTCCGCGTTCTCGCTCAGCCAGTCGGTGGCGGAGATGCGGAAGAACAGCGGGAGCTCCTCGGGCCACACGGCGCGCACGGCGTCCACGACCTCGAGCGCGAAGCGGGTGCGGTTCTCGAAGGAGCCGCCGTAGGCGTCGGTGCGGTGATTGCTGTGCGGGGACAGGAACTCACCGATCAGGTAGCCGTGCGCCCCGTGGATCTCGGCGACCTCGAAGCCCGCGTCGAGCGCCCGGCGGGCGGCGTCGGCGAACTGCCGTACGACCTGCTGGATGTCCTCGGTGCTCAGCTCGGTGGGCACCGTGTGAGCCTCGTCGTACGCGAGAGGGCTCGGTGCGTCCGGCGTCCAGCCCTCGGGGTCACTGACACCGATGGGGGCACCACCGCGCCAGGGGCGGTCGGTCGACGCCTTCCGTCCGGCGTGGGCGAGCTGGATGCCCGGGACCGTTCCCTGACCGGCGAGGAAGCC
This sequence comes from Streptomyces sp. NPDC005794, assembly GCF_042871445.1. NCBI lineage: Bacteria > Bacillati > Actinomycetota > Actinomycetes > Kitasatosporales > Streptomycetaceae > Streptomyces > Streptomyces sp. NPDC005794. Next base: position 495,255 of record NZ_JBIAIN010000002.1, on the reverse strand, counting down.
GGTGATCCGGCGGAACGCCTCCACCTGGCGGTCGTTCCAGATCCCGAGGTCGGCGGGGCTGATCCGGCCTTCCGGGCTGACGGCGGTGGCCTCGACCAGGACGAGGCCGGTTCCGCCGACGGCGCGGGCGCCGTAGTGGGCGCAGTGCCACTCGTTGGCCGTGCCCGCGTCCGGGCCGGACGCCTCCGCGCTGTACTGGCACATCGGGGCCATCCAGACCCGGTTGGGAATGGTCAGCGACCGCAGGGTGTAGGGCTCGAACAGTGCACTCACAGGGGACTCCGGTTCCTCGGGACGCGACGGGCGGCACGACGGCCCGGGCGCACCGGGCCGTCCCTTCGTACGAGATCCACCGTACTACGAGTTTCACCGTACTACGAGATGTGCCGTACTACGAAAGCCGCCGGTGCCGGAGCCGGATGCCGGCCTCGGCGTCGTACATCTGGGTCCAGCTGCGTCCGCCTCCGGAGGTCCAGGTCACCTGGACGCCCGCCCCGTCCGTCCTGACGGCCTCCACCGTCATGAGCCGGTCGCCGTCCCTTACGTCACCACGCAGCAGCTCACGCGCCTTGACGGTGACGGGCTCCGTCCGCCGCGCGCTCTCCGCCTCGGCGGCCGCCGCGACGAGAGAGGCGGCCAGCTCCCTGGCCGCAGCCGGGGTGCAGGACCAGGAGGCGTGCGCCGAGGAGCCCTCGATCCGGATGCCGACCTGGAGAGGACCCGCCGCCGGCCCGGGGGCCACCTCCAGCCTCGCACCGTGTCCCTCGGTGTCCCTGATCTCGACGCTCATCCCTGCCGCCTCCTCGTCCCGCTCCGGTCAGCTCAGCCGGAGACTCTCCGGCGGGCCCAGATAGCTGGGCTTGAGGCCGCCGGTATGCACCACGAGGTTCTGGAGTACCACGGTCGGGTCGACCATCCAGAATTTCAGTACGTGGACGCCGGCCCGGCCGATCTCATGAGCGGTGCCGGTGCGGTTGACGTTGTCCGAGGCGTTGCGGGCCCACTGCGTGTTCATGGTGCGCGCTCGGCACCTGGGCGCCCCCGCCTTCTTCGGCCCCGGCAAGGCAGTCACTCACATTGCCGACGCGGCGGTGCGACCAGAGGCCGATGAGCAGCATCACCAGGAAGTAGCCGCCCAGGGCGGCCCAGTCGAGCGGTGCCATGAGAACTCCTCGATGTGCGTACGTGGCTGGGGCGGCCGGCCAGGAACGCGGCTGCCCCGGCGGATTACCAGCGGGGCGTCTTCTTCTCGCAGGAGGGTCGATCCGCCGCATGCAACCGGTGTGCTCGCACGCGATGCGCCGCTCGTGCAGGCGGGCGAGGGCGCCCCGGTCCGGTCCGACGCCGAGACCGGGGCCTCGGGGGACGCGTACCGCTCCGTCGGCGAAGGTCAGCGCCGTAGCCCGAGCACGCCGGGTGGCGTTCGAAAGTTTCGACGTCGTTCCCCGCGCACCCCTGAAAGGTGCGCGGGGCGGGTGTCCGGGAGACCGAGGCCCCCGGACGTCAGTTCTGCGCGATCAGCGACTCGACCGATGTGGCGCAGACCATGTGACGCCTGTGGTCGACGGTCCGCTCGGGCCCGGTGAGGCGCAGCCGTACGGTGTGCTTGACGTCGGCCACATCGCTGGACGTGGCGAAACGCAGCTCCAGGTCGCCGGGCTCGACGATCCGGCGCCCGCCGGTCCCGGTGAAGGAGACCAGGTCCGGGTGAAATCGGAAGCTGATCTTCCGGGACTCCCCCGCGGCGAGCGGCACCCGGGCGTATCCGATCAGCCGGGCCTCGGGGCGCGTGGTCTGGGCGACCGGATCGTGGACGTAGAGCTGGACCACTTCGGCCCCGTCGCGGTCACCGGTGTTGCGGACCGTGATCGCGAGGTCCGTCTCCTGGTCGGTGCGGAGCTCGGCCGGTACGTCGGCTCCGGCCTCCCAGGCGAACGAGGTGTACGAGAGTCCGTGACCGAAGGGATAGAGCGGGGTCGGGTCCAGGTTGCTGACCCCGTTGGCCCGGCCGAGCGGCGGCTGAAGATACGTCCACGGTTGGCCGCCGGGCCCGTGGGGCACGCTCAGAGGCAGACGCCCCGAGGGGTTGACCCGGCCCGAGAGCACACCCGCGAGTGCCGGGCCGCCCTCCTCGCCGGGGAAGAACGCCTGCACACAGCCGGCCAGCCGGTCCGCCCGTCCGCCGAGGGCGTACGTACGTCCCGTCAGCAGCACCAGGACGACGGGCGTGCCGGTCGCGAGCAGCGCGTCCAGCAGCTCGCCCTGGAGCCCGGGCAGCGCCAGGTCGGAGGCGTCGCAGCCCTCGCCGGAGGTACCGCGGCCGAACAGCCCGGCCCGGTCGCCGAGCACGGCCACACAGACGTCGGCCCCGGCCGCCAGCGCGGCGGCCTCCTCGATCCGGGAGGCGTCCGTACCGTCCACCTCGCATCCCTGCGCGTAGTCGACGCCGACGTCCGGGAACTCCTCGCGGAGCGCCTCCAGCACCGTCGGCACGTCGATGCCCATGGCTGCCTCGGGGTACTGGACCCCGACGTGGCTGGGGAAGGAGTAGCAGCCGAGCATGGCCAGCGGGTCCTCGGCGCGGGGTCCCACCACCGCGATCCGTCCGGTGCCGCTCAGCGGAAGCGCGCCCTCGCGGTTGGCCAGCAGGACGCAGGACCGCTCGGCGAGCAACCGGGCGAGGGCGCGGTTACGCGGCGGGTCGAGGTCCACCGTGCCGCGCGCCCGCTCCGGGTCCACGCCGTCCAGCACCGCGGGGAGGGCGGGTCGCAACGGGTCGAGCAGGCCCAGCTCGCACTTCTGCAGCAGGACCCGGTGCAGGGCGCGGTCCACCAGTTCCTCGGCCACGAGTCCCTCGCGTACGGCGGCGACGAGCGCGTCACCGTAGCTCCGTACGGTGGGCAGCTCCACGTCGACGCCGGCGGTGAGGGCCAGCCGCGCGGCGTCACCGCGTCCGGCGGCGACCTTGTGCAGCGTCTCCAGGAAGCCGATGCCGAAGTAGTCGGCGACCACCGTTCCGCCGAACCCCCAGGTGTCGCGGAGGAGCCCGGTCAGCAGGGCGGGGTCGGCTGCGACGGGCAGGCCGTCGATCTCGGCGTACGAGTGCATCACCGACCGGGCGCCGCCGTCGCGGATCGCCATCTCGAACGGCGGCAGGATCACGTCGGCCATCTCGCGGGCGCCCGCCCTTACCGGGGAGAGGTTGCGCGCGCCCGCCGACGCGGAGTAGCCCGCGAAGTGCTTGAGCGTGGCGACGATCCCGGAGGACTCCAGGCCCCGGACGTAGGCCGTACCGATGGTCGCGACCAGGTAGGGATCCTCGCCGATGGTCTCCTCCACGCGGCCCCAGCGCAGATCCCGCACCACGTCCAGGACCGGAGCGAGTCCCTGATGGACGCCGACCGACCGCATGTCGCTGCCGATCCGGTGGGCCATCTCGGCGACCAGCTCCGGGTCCCAGGCCGCACCCCAGGCCAGCGGGACCGGATAGGCGGTCGCGCCCCAGGCGGTGAAGCCGGCCAGGCACTCCTCGTGGGCGAGGGCGGGGATACCGAACCTGCCCGCCTCGGAGATCCTGGCCTGGGCCGTGGCCAGCGAGAGGGCGCCGACGCCCGGGTCGACCGGGGCGGTGCCGAACGGGCGGGTGAGCTGGCCGAGTCCGCGCGTGGTGATGTCCTCGAAGTCGACCGGATCGACCATGTCGTTCTGATGCGGTGCGACTCCGTCGCCCTCCGCGTCGGCGCCCACCCAGATTCCGTAGAGCTGGGCGGCCTTCTCCTCGAGCGTCATCCGGGCCGCGAGGTCGGCCACCCGCTCCTCGGGGCTGAGCGAAGGGTCGCGCCACGGGCCGTCGACGGCGGGGGGCGGATCGGACCGGCGGGTGTGCGGGGTGGGGTGGATTGCCATGGCGGCAGGGGTTCCTCTCATGAGTGCGTGGTCCGGGGCGGCGTCGATGTGCTACTTGCCGCCCACCCCCATCAGTCCGTTGATCAGCGCCCGCCGCGCCACGAGGTACACGGCGAAGATGGGTATGACGGAGAGGATGATCGCCGCCAGTACAGCGGGGATGTTCACTCCGAACTGGCTCATGAAGTTGAACAGTCCCAGCGTCAGTACGCGTTGCTCCTCTGACTGCGTCAGGATCAGCGGGAACAGGAAGCCGTTCCACGCCTGCAGGGCGGAGAAGATCGCCACCGTGCTGATCCCGGCCTTGGACAGCGGCACCGCCAGCTGCCAGAGCATGCGCACGGGCGAAGCACCGTCGAGGGCCATCGCCTCGTACATCTCCTCGGAGACGTCGCGCATCGTGCCGCTGAGCACGAGGACCGCGACGGGCATCGCGAAGGCGGCGGTGGGCAGGATGATCGCCCACAGGGTGTCGTACAGCCCCATCTTGCCGATCATCAGATACAGCGGCACGATCACCGCCTGCGCCGGGATGGCCACACCGAGCAGGAAGGTCCGGAAGGCGAGCGACGAGAGACGGCTGCGGGCGCGCACCGCGACGTACGCCACCGGAACGGAGAGCACCAGCACGATGGCGACCGTGGCCACCGCGACGATCGCGGTGTTGCCGATCAGCGCGAGGAACCCGCTGTCCAGCACGAAGCCGTAGTTCTCGAGCGTCGGATCCGTGGGGATCGCCAGCGGGTCGCCGTTCAGGGCCTCGTCCTGCCGCATCAGCGACGCGGAGACCAGCGTGTAGAGCGGCACCAGGACGATGACCAGCCAGATCAGCGAGCCGATGCCGGCCACGGGATTGCCCCAGGACCTGCGCCGGCGGACCAGGCGGCCACGACGCGACGCGTCGGGTGTCGCGCGCTGCCGCGGCGAAGCGGGGCGGGTGTCGATCGACATCTCGTCACATACCTTCCCGGGTGGACCGCATGGACCCGAAGCCGCTGAGACGGACCATGATCAGCGAGATACTGGTGGCCACGACGACGAGCGCCGTGGCGATGGCCGCCGCATAGCCGAGGTCGTACGTCTGGAAGCCGGTGCGGTACATCAGGTAGGGCAGGATCGTCGTGTCCGTGCCCGGGCCGCCCTTGGTCATGATGAGCACGGTGTCGAAGTACGTCAGTGAGCCGACGATCATCAGGATCGACGAGGTCGTCATCGTGTGGCGCAGCTGCGGCAGGGTGATGTGGAAGAACTGCCGCACCATGCCCGCGCCGTCGATGGAGGCGGCCTGGTAGAGGACCTCCGGGATCTGGCGGGCGCCGCCCTGGTAGATCAGCGTGTGGAAGGGCATGAACTGCCAGCCGCCGACGAACGCCACCACGAGCAGGGCGCCGGTGGATGACCCCATGACGTTGGGATCGATGCCGAGCCAGGGTCCGATCGTCTGGATGACGCCGAAGTTGGGGTCCAGCAGGGCGCGGAACAGTATCGCGATGGCGGTGGTGGAGAGCAGCAGCGGGATGAAGAAGATCGCGGACAGGAACGCACGGCTGCGCTGACGGCCCGCTGCCCACACACCCAGCAGCAGGGCCACCGGAGTCTGGAAGACCCAGCTGATCGTGGTGAGCAGGAGGCTCAGCCAGGCGGCCTGGCCGAACTCGGAGTCATGGAACAGCCGGGTCCAGTTGTCCAGGCCCGTGAAGGTCGGGGAGTTGAGCCCGTCCCATTCGGTGAAGGAGAGGTAGACGGCGATCGCCAGTGGAACGATCGCGAAGACGGCGAAGAAGAGGATGCCGGGGACGGCCCAGGCGACCGGCGGGCGGCCGACGTGGCCGACGGCCGCCTTCCTGTCTCCGTGCCTCTTCGCGACCGGAGTGTGAGGGGGCATCGTTACTTTGCGGCCTTCATTGCTTCGACGAACTGCTCAGGGGTCGTCTTGCCGGCGAACAGCTTGCTGATCTCCGTGAGCAGTGGCGTGGCGTACTGGGCTTCGAGTGCCTGGTCCCACGACAGGGTGAAGCTCGGGGCCTTCTGCACCATTTCGTACTGGTCGGTGGCGAACTGCGGGTTGGGGGAATCACTCAGCATCGAGGCCGCGTTGGAGGTGGTGGGAACGTCACCGTTGTCGACGACGGCCTGCGCGTAGGTCTTCGACGCCATCGTCTTCAGGAACGCGATGGCGGTGTCCTTGTGCTTGGTCCGGGCGTTGACGGACCAGTAGTTGGTGGGGTTCCCCACGATGTTGGCCGGGTCTCCGACCCCGCCTGTCACCGTCGGGAAGGTGGTCCAGCCGAGGTCCTTCTCGGCGAACTCGGGGGCCTTGCCCAGCTGGGTCGAGTATTCCCACGAGCCCATGAGGTGCATCGCGGCCTTGCCCTTGCTGAGCAGGGTCGGCGCCGCTCCGCTGCCGTAGTCGACGGAGTTGAAGTTCTTGCCGAAGGCGCCCTGATCGACCAGCTCCTTGACGGTCCGGGCCGTCGTGAGCACCGCGGGGTCACCCCAGCCGTCGGTGTCGCCGTCCTGGATCTTCTTGAAGACCTCCGGGCCGCCGATCCGGTCCAGCAGGTATTCCATCCACATCAGTTCGGGCCACTTCTCCGCGCCGCCGAGCGCGAAGGGGATGATGCCGGCGGCCTTGAAGGTCTTGATCGCCGCCTGGAGGTCTTCCCAGGTCTTGGGCGGATCGATCTTGTGCTCGGCGAAGAGGGTCTTGTTGTAGAAGAGCATCACGGGCTGCATGCCGCGCATGGGCACCCCGTAGATCTTCCCTTCGAGACTGCCGGCCGTCATGATCGAAGGAATGAAGCCGTCCTTGAGCGCGGCGTCGTTCTTGACCGTCGAGGTCAGGTCGACCAGGTCCCCGGAGTCGACGTACGGCTTGATGGAACCGCCGCCCCAGTTGTAGAAGACGTCAGGCGCGTTGGGCGAGCCCATGGCGCTGCGCAGCTTGTTCACGTAGTCGGCGCCGGGAACCGGAACCAGCTTCACCTTGACCTTGGAGGTCTTGTTGAACGTGTCGACCGCCGCCTGCTGGACCTTGACCGCGTCGTCCCCGTAGACGTAGGCGGTGAGGGTTCCGCTGTCACTCCCGCCGCCTCCGGAGCCGCAGCCGGCCAGCAGACCGGCCATGGCCATCGCCGCGCCCGCCGCGACCCATCTTGCCGAACGTGTGCCCTGAGTGAATATCCCCGAACGCATGACCGCACCCTCTGTCGAATGTTTCGGCGTGCTTTTCGAATGTTGCCGGAACGGTACGGTCGTGTTTCACGCCCGTCAAGAGGGCAGGAGCAAGGATTTACCAACCTTTCCCAGACGCGTATCCAGGGCTGCGGGGGAGCTACGATTCGTGCATGAGCCCTGCAAAGGTCCAGCCCCCACAGGAGAAGGCGTCCGGCGACGAGTCGTCGGAAAGCACCGCCACGCTGGCAGAGATCGCCCGAGCGGCCGGAGTTTCAGCTCCGACAGTTTCGAAAGTGCTGAACGGCCGAGCCGACGTCGCCCCCGGTACGCGCACGAGGGTGGAGGAACTGCTGCTGAGGCACGGCTACCGCCGCAGGCGGGGAGCCTCCCAGCAGTCCCAGCTGATCGACCTGGTCTTCCACGAGCTGGACAGCGCCTGGGCGATGGAGGTCGTCCGGGGAGTCGAGAACGTCGCGAGGGAGGAAGGCCTGAGCCTGGTCCTCTCGGAGAGCGCGGGCCGGCTCACTCCCGGCCAGACCTGGGTGGACGGCGTGCTGGCGCGCCGCCCGGCCGGAGTGATCCTGGTGCTCTCGGACCTCGACGCCGCGCAGCGCGCCCAGCTGACCAGCCGTTCCATCCCGTTCGTCGTCGTGGACCCGGCGGGTGATCCCGGGGACGACGTCCCCTCGGTCGGGGCGGCCAACTGGCAGGGCGGCCTTGCCGCCACCCGCCACCTGACGGGTCTGGGCCACCGCAGGATCGGCATCGTCGGCGGCCCGACCCGCATGATGTGCAGCCGTGCCCGGCTCGACGGCTATCGCGCCGCCCTGGAGACCTCGGGCATTCCGATGGATCCCGAGCTCGTCCGGGAGGGCGAGTTCAACCACGAGGACGGCTACACGGCGGCGCTCGAACTGCTGCGCCTGCCGCAACCGCCCACCGCCGTCTTCGCCGGGAACGACCTGCAGGCGCTCGGTGTCTACGAGGCCGCGCGAGAGCTGGGGCTACGGATCCCGGAGGACCTCAGCGTGGTCGGGTTCGACGACCTGCCGCTGACCCGCTGGATCGGTCCGCCGCTCACCACCGTGCGCCAGCCGCTGATAGAGATGGCCGAGACCGCGGCCCGTCTGGTCCTCGACCTGGGCCGGGGCAAGCAGCCGGCGACCACCCGGGTCGACCTGGCGACGAGCCTGGTGGTCCGCAGCAGTACGGCCCCGCCGGCGCGCTGAGGAGGCGGGGCCGTACTGCTGTCGTACGGACGGCCCGCCTGCTGCCGACCCCGTACACACCGGCTGACGAGGAGACGTTCGTCGCGCTGTTCCAGGACGTGCGGGTGTCCCGGTGGGCGTCCCGCGCCGTAGCCCGCGTGCGCCCGCCGCGACCGCTGTGACCTGGGACGACACCGCACTTCCCGACCACTGTCAGTGGCCCGGTGCAGACTGGCCCTTATCCGGCACAAAGGCGTTTCGGGAGGTCCTGTCATGACCGATGTACTGCTCACCGTAGGCACCCGCAAGGGACTCTTCATCGGCCGCAGAAACGGCGGCAGGTGGACGTTCGGCGATCCGCATTTCAACGCCCAGGCGATCTACTCGATCGGCATCGACACCCGGGGACGGACGCCCCGGCTGCTGGTCGGCGGTGACAGCGCGCACTGGGGCCCTTCGGTCTTCCATTCCGACGACCTGGGCACGACGTGGGTGGAACCACACCAACCCGCGGTGAAGTTCCCGCAGTTCACCGACGCGTCGCTGGAGCGGGTCTGGCAGCTGCACCCCGCCGGTCCCGAGGCCCCGGACGTCGTCTACGCGGGGACCGAGCCGGCCGCGCTCTTCCGGTCGGAGGACCGGGGCGAGTCCTTCGAGCTGGTCCGCCCGCTCTGGGAGCATCCGACTCGGTCCAAGTGGGTGCCGGGCGGGGGTGGCGAGGGACTGCACACCATCCTGACCGACCCGCGCGACGCCCGGGCGGTGACCGTCGCCGTCTCCACGGCGGGAGTGTTCCGCACCGAGGACGGCGGCGAGCGCTGGACACCGTCCAACAAGGGCGTCTCCGCCGTCTTCCTGCCGGACCCGGACCCCGAGTTCGGCCAGTGCGTGCACAAGGTGACGCGGGACGCGGCCGACCCCGACCGGCTCTATCTGCAGAACCACTGGGGCGTGTTCCGGAGCGACGACTCCGGGGAGCACTGGAAGGACATCGGCGCCGGCCTGCCCTCGGACTTCGGCTTCGCCGCCGCCGCGCACCCGCATCGGGCGGACACGTTCTTCGTCTTCCCGATCAACGCCGACGCGGACCGGGTCCCGGCCGGACACCGATGCCGGGTGTTCCGTACGCAGGACGCGGGAGAGACCTGGGAACCCCTCGCCCAGGGCCTTCCGGAAGGCGACCACTACGGCACGGTGCTGCGTGACGCGCTCTGCACGGATGACGCCGACCCGGCAGGGGTCTACTTCGGCAATCGCAACGGCGAGGTGTACGCGAGCGCGGACGACGGCGACAGCTGGCAGCAGTTGGTCTCGCATCTGCCCGATGTGCTGTGCGTGCGTGCGGCGGTGCTCGACTGACCGGCTGCCGCCCGGCTCGTCCCCCGCCGACGCCTTCTGGAGGGGCAGGGTGACGACGTGCGCGAACGCACCCTGCCCGGGGCCCTGCTCACGGCAGACGCCAGTCCACCGGCTGTTCCCCCGCACGGACCAGGAAGTCGTTGGTGCGGCTGAAAGGCCGCGAACCGAAGAAGCCGCGGTCCGCCGACATGGGGGAAGGATGGGCGGATTCGACCGCGGGCAGATCACCGAGGAGTGGCCGCACGTTGCGAGCGTCCCGCCCCCACAGCACGGACACCATCGGCTTGCCCCGTGCGGCCAGGGCACGGATGGCCTGCTCCGTCACTTCTTCCCACCCCTTGCCCCGGTGGGCGGCGGGTTTGCCGGGCGCTGTGGTCAGCGCCCTGTTGAGCAGCAGCACACCCTGCTGCGTCCAGGGCGTCAGGTCGCCGTTGGACGGCCGGGGAAGGCCGAGGTCGGAGTGCAGCTCCCTGAAGATGTTCTCCAGGCTCCCCGGCAGCCGCCGCACATCGGGTGCCACCGCGAAACTGAGCCCGATGGCCATGCCCGGGGTGGGATAGGGGTCCTGACCCACAATCAGGACGCGTACGTCGTCGAAGGGCTGCTGGAAAGCGCGAAGGACGTTCTTCCCCGCCGGCAGATAGGTGCGCCCGGCGCCGATCTCCGCACGGAGGAAGTCCCCCATCGCCGCGATCCGCCCGGCCACGGGCTCCAACGCCTCGGCCCAGCCGGGCTCCACAAGTTCACTCAACGGTCGCGCTGCCACAGCGTCACTCTACCGGCCCACACGCCCCCGAGTGATCATGCGGCCCCACGGGACGGGGGTTGAGGGATAGGGTGCCGCTCGTCGTCAGTCCTCGATGAATTCCGGAGTCCGTCCATGAGGTCCCGCAGGCGTTCGTCCGCAGTCGGCGGTGCCGCGTTCGTCCTCGGGGTGGACTCGGGCGGATCAGGACTGCGTGTGGCGCTCGGAACGGTGGACGCCGGACCTCCGCCGTTCACCGCCGACTGCGCCGAACCCGTGCGGACGGGTGCGGACGGCATCGACGCCGGGCATCTCCTGGAGCAACTGCTGCCTGCCGTCCACCGGCTGCTGGCGCAGGCGGGGCCCGGGGCGGCCGTCACCGCCGCGGCGATCGGCGCAGCAGGCATGGCGACGCTCGGTGACCATCTGCGCGCCCGGTTGCCCGGCGCACTCGCGGACACGCTGGGCGTGCGGCGAATGGCACTGGCGGCCGACGCGGTGACCGCGTACGCCGGGGCACTGGGCCAGCGGCCCGGGGCGGTCGTCGCGGGCGGCACCGGCCTGATCGCGCTCGGCACCGACCTCACCACGTGGCGCCGGGCGGACGGCTGGGGTCATCTGCTGGGCGACAGCGGTGGCGGCGCCTGGATCGGCCGGGCGGGGCTCGACGCGGCGATGCGGGCCCACGACGGCCGGCGCGGCGGTTCGCCGGCGCTGCTGGCGCGGCTCGAGGCGGTCTTCGGACCGGCCGTCGGCCTTCCGGGCCTGCTCTATCCGCGTACGGACCGTCCCGCGCTGCTCGCCTCGTTCGCACCCGAGGTCGGGGCCTGCGCCGTCGACGACGCGGTCGCGGAGGGGATCCTGCGGAAAGCGGCGGCGCATATCGCCGAAGCGGCGGCCGCCGTGAGCCCCCGCCCTGCGGACGCCGGCCCCGACGGCTGTGAAGTCGCTCTGACCGGTGGGCTGTTCCGCATGGGCGAGCCTCTCCTCGGGCCTCTGCACAGGGAACTGGCCCAGCAGGTCCCGCAGGCGCGCGTGGTCGCGGCGGAGGGTGACCCGCTGCACGGGGCGCTGGAGATCGCCCGGGCTCTCGCCGGTCCCGGGCTGCGGCTGCCACCCCACCCAACCCTGCTGTTCGTACCGGGAGTAACGTAGCCGATTCGAGCGATCATCCGCCCGGACAGAACAGGCCAGTTGCCCGCTATGCCGCACAACCGACATATAAGGACAGATAACGTCTGGCCGCCCCCTCCCCGAACAGAGGGGCACCCAAAACCAGTAGCATGCGGCGCCATGAGCACCCCCACTGGGCCCGCTTCCGGCCTGCCTGTACGAATGCCGCGACCTCGCCAGTCCGGACGGCACCGCCGCCCGGAGCCCGTGGTCGCACCTGAGGGCGCTGCCGCGCTCGTTCTTGCCCTTCCCGGTACCCCTTCCCCGGCCTCGCGCAGCCTGGCCGAGGAAGTGATCAGCATCGCCCGTTCCGAGCTGCCCGGTCTGAACGCGCAGATCGGTTATCTCGACGGCGACGACGCCGAATATCCCACGCTCGCCTCCGTACTCACCCATGCCGCCGCCGAGCGCGTCGCGCGCTACGAGCAGGCCACCGCCGCGGGCCGCGAGGTCGCCGAGCCGTCGGGCCCGTCCGCCGTCGTGGTGCCGCTGCTCGCGGGGCCGGACAGCGCCCTGATCCGGCGCATACGGCAGGCAGTGATGGACAGCGGTACACAGGCGGAGCTGACCGACGTACTGGGTCCGCACCCGCTGCTCGCCGAAGCGCTGCACGTACGCCTTTCGGAGGCCGGGCTGGCGCGCGCCGACCGGGCGCGGCTGTTCACCGTGACGACCGCGGCCGACGGCATCGTGCTGGCCACGGTCGGCGGCGAGGAGGCCGTGCAGGCCGCCGGGATCACCGGCATGCTGCTGGCCGCCCGTCTCGCCGTTCCGGTGATGGCCGCCGCCCTGGACGTGGAGGGTTCGGTCGCTTCGATCGCCGCGCAGCTGCAGGACTCCGGCTCCGCGCAGCTCGCGCTCGCGCCCTACCTGGTGGGTCCGGAGATCGACGCGGGGCTGCTGGACGCCGCCGCGAAGGAGGCCGGCTGCGCGACCGCCGAGCCGCTCGGCGCGTACCCGGCCATCGGCAAGCTCGTGCTCTCGCTGTACGCGACGACGCTGGGAATCACGCCTGCGACCCCGCAGGGAGCCCAGGCGCACTGATTCACGCCACCCGCGTGCCCGCCGCGGCGGGTGGTGCGGACCGGTCCTCCCCGGTCCGCGCCACCCGCCGCGGCAGGGATGACCTCCGCCACTCCCCCGGTACGCGTCAGGCGAAGACCACGCAGGAGGCTGCCGGGATCTCGATGGAGCCCGCGTGCGCCGGGACGCCTGTCTCCGCGTCCACGGCGAACCAGCTGACGTTCCCGGAGTGCTCGTTGGCGACGTACAGCCACTGCCCGCTGGGGTCGAGGGTGAGATCGCGGGGCCAGCGTCCGCCGCAGCCCACGGCCGCCGCCAGCACAGGCTTCTCGGCCGTCTCGTCGAGCGTGAGTACGGAGATGCTGTCGTGCCCGCGATTGGCGGTCCACAGGAACCGGCCGTCGTGCGAGACCACCACCTCCGACGGATACGTTCGCACGGCACCGCCTTCGTCGTGGTCGTAGGGCAGCACCTGCGTCTCCCCCAGCGGTTCGAGCAGGCCGCCGACCGCGTCCCAGCGGCACACGGTCACCGTCGGCTCCAGCTCGTTCAGGACGTAGACATGCCTCCCGGACGGGTGAAAGGCGAGATGACGGGGTCCGGTCCCCGGTCGCAGCGCCGTCTCGGCATGCAGCCGCAGGGAGCCGGGGCCGAGCGCACAGACACGCACGGAGTCCGTACCGAGGTCCACGCTCAGCACCCAGTTCCCCGAAGGGTCGGTCAGCACCTGGTGCGCGTGCGGGCCCGACTGGCGGCCTTCGTCAGCACCGCGACCCTCGTGTCGCAGCACGTCGGTCGCCGGGCCTGGCGAGCCGTCGTCCCGCACGGGCAGCACGGTGACGCTGCCGGAGCCGTAGTTGGCCGTCAGCAGATGGTCCGCGGCGAGGGCCAGGTGGGTGGGGCTGCTCCCGCCGACCGACCGCGCCTCTCCGATCAGCCGCGGCGTGCCGTCGCCGTCGATGCCGAATGCCGCGACGGCGCCCTCGGATGTCTCACTGACCGTGTACAGCACGGTGTCGCCCGACCCGGGAGCGTGGCCGACCGCGAGGAAGGACGGGTCGGCCACGACATCCGTGGACGCGAGCACGGACGGCGCCCCGGTGTCCCGGTCGACGGCGGCGACGGTGATGCCACGGCCGCCCGCCGAGGTGAACGACCCTATGAATGCCCGCTGTGCGTGGTCGGCGCCCATCGCGCTACCCCTCTTCACGTCCGTCACGATCTTCCCGGCCGACGGTAGCAGGCAGCCCTTTCCGGTCCGGACCGGAAAGGGCTGCGAGCGGAGGGCGTCAGGCGCCGATCAGCGGAGCGCGCGGGGAGCTGTGCAGGGGGGTGGCGAGTTCGGCGAGCGCTCTCTCCAGGCTGTGCAGATGGGCCAGCGCGGGTTCCGCCGCACCGGCATGCGGGAGCACGTCGGCACAGGCCGCCGTGGCGCGGCGCCTCCGTACCGGCGCGGTCAGCGCCTCCACCGAGGCTTCCACACGCCAGCAGGCAGCGGCCAGGCGGGCGTCGTGGGACGCCTCCGGGTCCGCGGCGACGGACGCCAGACCCCGCACCTCGCGTACGCAGACGTCGAGCAGCGCGAGGACCTGTACGGCCCGTGCCTTACGGGCGCGGAACGGACTCAGCGGATGCACGAGCGGGCCGAGCGACAGCCGTACCCGCCCGAGGAGCGCCTCCAGCTCGGTGACCCTGGGAGCGGGGTCGGCGGTCGCCGAGCCGGCGAGCCGTGCGGCGGCCTCCGCCGTACAGGCGTGCACGCAGCGCAGGGCCCGCTGGATCCAGGCGTCGGTGGTGGCGTGGGTGGTGACCGGCAGGACGAACAGCACCGCCACCATCGCTCCGGCCGCGCCGACGCCGGTCTCCGTGAGGCGCAGAGCGAGCAGCGCGGGATCGAGGACGCCCAGCACGCCGTAGAGCGTCCCCGCGAGGACCGTCACCGAGAACATCATCCAGGTGTAGGAGACGGCCGCGCTGTAGAAGATGCCGAAGACGCCGAGCGCCACCAGGACCGCGGAGGGCAGAGCCGAACCGTGCAGCGGAGCGATGACGAACAGCCCGACGGGGATGCCCGCGAGGGTCCCCAGCACCCGGCGGAATCCGCGGACCAGCGTCTCGCCGCGTGAGGCCGTGTTGACGAAGACCCACCAGGTGGCGCCCAAGGCCCAGTACCAGCGCTCCCCGGAGAGGAACTGGCCCGCGAGCAGCGCGAGGGCCCCGCCCGCCGTCGCCTGGATCGCCTGACGCGTAGTCGTCCGGGCCAGCCCCCGGCCGGGCACGGGCGCGAGCAGGGCGGCGACGGGCAGCCGTCGCTCGTAGCACCAGAACCCGAAACGGACGGCCGACGAGGCGAGCAGTGAGAGGAGGACAGCGGAGTACAGCTCGGGCAGCTGGCCCGGGAGGGTGTGGAGGAACTGGGTGATGAAGAAGGCCATGAAGGCGAACACCCCGAGCGAGTGACCGCGTGGCCCCCATCGCCGGGCATAGACGCCCATGCCCATCACCGCGAGGAAGGCCAGGTCACGTGCCACGGGAAGGTCGTGCAGTCCGGCCGCCAGGGCGAGTACGGGAAGCCCCGCGACGGGCAGGAGCGCTGTCGTGACCGCCTGCCCGCGCACGGTGGGGTCGGTCACCGTGAAAAGGGCCAGCAGCGCCGCGAGCCCGCCCGTGACGGCACCGACGAGCGAGTGGCCGGCCAGTCCGCACAGGACGACGGCCAGTCCGATACCGAGGACGGCCCTGGTCGCGTGGCGCAGCCGGAGCCGTCCCGGATCCGGAGCCACGAACGCCCTCTTCAGCACAACTGCCCGCCCCTTCGCATGAAAAAGGGCGCCACGGAATCCGCAGCGCCATCGACGGGACCATCACACCACGTCTTCGGCTGTTGGCTCAACAGATCACTGAGGCACTGTGCCATTGGTACAGTGAATCGCCTCGATTACCTACCAAGGCTTGACCAATGGCCGGGCGGTTGTGCCTCGGGCATGAGCAAGGCCCGGTGCGCCGGCTCATGATTGCCGTACGGCGGAGCACCCGTCGGTACGGTGATCACGGCCCCCGGCGCGTATGGGGAGGACCGCTTCCTCGCAATCGGGGTGCACGGTGTTTCCCGGGTGGCGAGGAACCGGGTGCCGCACCGGCCGGGCCACGGCGCGGACGAGGACCTGGCCGCGGCCCACTCCTCCGGCCTCGCCGTCTTCCACTCCGCGGCCCGAGCGGCCTCGCACCGCCGCGACGCGCCATCAGCGTCCGTACGTGGAGCGGCACAGGTCGACGATCTCGGAGGACGCGACTCCCTCACCCGTCGCACAGATGGTGCGCATGTCGTACGTCTGCGACGGCTGGACCGGGCGGAGAGCACCCGCGCCGCGCGGCAGTTCGGGCCTGGCGGGATCCGCGCGTCGCGGCTGACTCCCGGCCTCCTGGCGGGCCGGTGGTGCGACCGCGCCCGCACGCCGGGCCGGGACACCCGCCTCCTCCTTCTTCCGTTTCTTACCGCCCGCGCGGTCCGGCCGTTCCTCGGCCTTGCCCAGGGCGTCGTGAACGGCCGGAGGCGCGGTGGGCGGCGTGGACGTCTGCGCAGCCGGGGCGTTACCGGAGGGCACGGAGGCCCCGGGCACCGACCTCTCCGCCTCGGCCTGGACGGAGACACAACCGGCCGTACCCAACAGGGCAACGAGCGCGAGAGACACGGACCGCAGGTTCATGCCCTGATCAACGACGGGCCGCGCGAGCGGACACGACCTGAGCCTTCGTTCCCGGGCGGGGCGGCGACGCTCAGCCGGACAGGCCTGTCCGGGCCATGGCCAGCGCGCGGTGGATGGTGCGGGACAGGGAAGCGGGCTGCGCGTCCGCGCTCCACGCCCACTGCTCGACCGCGATGCGGAGCGTGCCGTTGAGCAGGGACGCCTGCACCCGTGGCTCGAGGTCGTCCGGCCCGTGGCCCGTCCGCTCGGCGATGACCTCGGCGAAGACCAGCTCCGCGTCGTGGTGCACCTGGAGCCACACGGCGCGCAGTCCGGGCTCGGTACGGGTGAGCAGGACCAGATCGCGCAGTGCTTCCGCTTCGGTGCCGGCCGGCACCTCCGGGAGCGAGGGCGAAGTCCCCACGACGGCCTCCACCAGCGGCCGGTCGCGCGGCCACGACCTCATGAGCGCGGTGACGAAGTCGAGCGCGTAGGTCAGCAGGGGGCCGACGCACAGCTCCTTCGACGAGGCGTAGCGCCACAGGGTCCGCTGCGAGACCCCCGCGGCGGCAGCGATCTCGTCGGCGGTCGTCGCGGCCACACCACGCTCGGCGAAGAGGCGTACGGCTTCGCGGGCGATCTCCAGCCGGGTCGCGGCCTTGCGCCGTTCGGTCAGCGGAGGACGTCCGAGACGGGCTCCAGCGCCGGCCACGGTTCCGGCGGGGGCCGAGGCGGGATCTCGCGTCGCTCCCACGTGCACGGTTTCCACGGTTCTCGGCCACCTTCCATCGAGCTGAGCCCATCGTAGCGATATCTTTTCTGGCGCCACTCGCCATTTTGGCACTGTCCGCCATTAAAGGTAGCGTGCCTGCTCCGCCACCGAACGCGAGGAGCACCACGTGAGCGTCATCAGCAACGGCCCGGGCCGCAGCATCATCGTCACCGGCGCCGGATCGGGCATCGGCCGGGCCACCGTCCTGCTGTTCGCCGAGGAGGGCGCACGCCTCGTGATCGCCGACGTCGACGAGGCGGCCGCACGCGCCGTCGCCGAGGAGGCGGAGCAGGCCGGCGGGACCGTGGTGAGCGTGATCGGGGACCTGCGGGACCAGACCGTCGTCGACCGGGTCGCGTCGACGGCGGTGGAGGAGTTCGGCGGCATAGACGTCCTGGTCAACAACGCCGGGGTCATGGACAGCATGTCGGCGGCGGCCGACACCGGCGACGACGAGTGGGAGCGCGTCATCGGCATCAATCTCACGGCCCCGTTCCGCCTCACCCGGGCCGTGCTGCCGCACATGCTCGCCGCCGGGAAGGGCGCCATCGTCTTCACCGCCTCCGAGGCCTCACTGAGGGGCAGCGCGGCGGGTGCCGCGTACACGGCGTCGAAGCACGGAATCGCCGGTCTCACCAAGTCCCTGGCGGTCATGTACCGCGACAAGGGCATCCGCTCCAACGCCGTCGCGCCCGGCGGCACCGTCACCAACATCCGGGTCGACGCCGACCGGGGTGCCCACGGGCCCGCAGCCCTCGCCCCCTACATGGGCAACATCGGTTCGCCCGCCCAGGCGAAGGAGCAGGCGGCGGCGATCGTCTTCCTCTCGTCCGACGCCGCGAGCAACATCAACGGCGCCATCCTGCCGGTCGACAACGGCTGGTCCGCGGTCTGAACACCCCTTGACCGAGGGCGCGGCACGGGCCGGCCAGGGGGCGGGGCGACACCTCCACCCCCTTCAAAATATGCATCAACCACATGCTGTGTACTATGCACTTCCAAGGGTCGGGGCAGGTCCCAAGTGCCGCGAGGAGCGAGGGGAGTTGCTCATTGCGGCCTCCGGGCTCCGTCCCTCGTAGCCACCGGGGGGACCGGTACGTCCGCCCCGGATCCGCCTCTCCCCCGATCCGTTCCGCACCTCTGCCCGGCGAAGTACAGCGACACCCGCTCCGATCCCACCCCAAGAGGAATGAGGCCCTGCATGCCCTCCCTCCACACGTCACCCACGCCCGACGGCCCCGATACGCACGAGCTGGGCTTCGATCCCGAAGAACTGCGCCTGAAGTACCGCGCGGAACGCGACCGGCGGATCCGGTCCGACGGCAGCGCCCAGTACCGGCGTGCCGCCGGTGAGTTCGGCTACTACGACGCCGACCCCCACGCCGATCCGCACGTCACGCGGGAGCCCCTGCGGGACCAGGTCGACGCGGTGATCGTCGGCGGCGGATTCGGCGGTCTCCTCGCCGCGGCGCGCCTGCGCCAGGCCGGTGTCCGGTCGATCCGGGTGATCGAGAAGGGCGGGGACTTCGGCGGAACCTGGTACTGGAACCGGTATCCGGGCATCCACTGCGACATCGACGCCTACACCTACATGCCTCTGCTGGAGGAGGTCGGCTACGTCCCGAAGTGGAAGTACGCGCCGGGCGAGGAGATCCGCGAGCACGCGCAGGCCATCGCACGGCACTTCGACCTCTACCGCGACGCCTGCTTCCAGACCGAGGCCACCGAACTCCGCTGGGACGACAGCGCGTCGGAGTGGACGGTCACCACGGACCGCGGAGACCACATCAGGGCCCGCTACGTGGTGGTGTCGAGCGGGACCCTCAGCCAGGCGAAGCTGCCCGGCATTCCCGGTATCGAGGACTTCGAGGGCCACACCTTCCACACAAGCCGCTGGGACTACGAGTACACCGGAGGCGACCAGGACGGCGGCCTGGTGGGGCTCGCCGACAAGCGTGTGGCACTCATCGGCACCGGTGCCACGGCCATCCAGGTCGTACCGCACCTCGGAGCCGACGCGCGTCAGGTGTACGTGTTCCAGCGCACCCCCTCCTCGGTCGATGTCCGGGAGAACCGGCCCACCGACCCGGAGTGGGCCGGGTCACTCACGCCCGGTTGGCAGCGGCGGCGGATGGAGAACTTCCTCAAGATCGTCACCGGCAAACCGGTCGACGAGGACCTGGTGAACGACGCCTGGACCAGCACGGCCCGCCTCCAGGAAAAGCTCATCCCGACCGACGCCTACGCGGATGTTCCGGCCGAGGAACGCGAACGGGCCTACGAGATCGCCGACTTCCAGAAGATGAACGAGATCCGCGCCCGCGTGGACGCCGTCGTGGAGGACAGCGAGACCGCCGAGAAGCTCAAGCCCTGGTACCGCTACATGTGCAAGCGGCCCACGTTCAGCGACCACTACCTCCAGACCTTCAACCGCCCCAACGTCACTCTTGTCGACACCGCGGACAGCCACGGGGTCGAGCGCATCACCAGGAACTCCGTGGTCGTCGGCGGCGTCGAGTACGAGGTCGACTGCATCATCTTCGCGACCGGGTTCGAGGTCGGCATCTCCGGTGTCATGTCCGGGAAGCTCCCGGTGCACGGCCGGGACGGGGTGTCCCTGCTGGAGTCCTGGGCCCAGGGCCCGAAGACGCTCCACGGGTTCTACAGCCACGGCTTCCCGAACTTCTTCCAGCTCGGCCCGCTGCAGAACGCGAGCGCCGTCAACTACGTGCACATCCTCGACGAACAGGCCACGCACGTCGCCGAGGTCGTCGCCGAGTCCAGCAGGCGCCAGGCGCGGCTCATCGAGCCGACCGTCGAGGCGCAGGAGGACTGGGTGGCCACGATCCGCCGGAAGGCGCCGAGCCTGCACGCGTTCCAGGCGGAGTGCACCCCCGGGTACTACAACAACGAGGGCAAGCCCCGGGCCCGCAGCGAATCCTTCGGCGACGGGCCGGTCGCGTTCCACGAGCTGCTCAGAAGCTGGCGCGAGGGCGACGGCATGAACGACGTCCTGGCCGGGGCGGAGTGACCGCGGTGCGCGCAACGGACGAGCAGACAGCCCCGTTCCCCAGCAGGTTCGACGGCACCGCCCCGGCGAGCGGCCACCGGTCCGCCGAGAGGCTCAACCCGGCCAACCCGCTGTGGGGATCCAACGGCATCGCGTTCGGCCCGGACGGGCGGCTGTACGTCGCCGAGTTCCTGGGAGGCAGGATCAGCGCGGTCGATCTCGCGGGAGGTGACCTCGACGTCGTCGTACCGGCGGGCGGGCCGGTCCAGTCACCGGACGACCTCGCCTTCGGGGCGGACGGCTCGATGTACATCGCCGACCTGGTCCCGGGCCGGGTCTGGCGGCGCACTCCGCAGGGCGAGTACTCCCTGGTCTGCGACGAGGTGAAGAACCCCAACGGCATCACCTGCATCGGCGACCGGCTGTTCGTCAACGAGATGAAGCCCGAGGGCCGTCTGCTGGAGCTCTTTCCGGACGGCGGTGAGCCGGCCGTGCTCACCGAGGGACTCGCCCTGGGCAACGCGATGCAGCGCGGGCCGGACGGCTGCCTCTATTACCCGCACATGATCAGCGAGCAGATCTGGCGCATCCCACCGGACGGCGGCGAGCCCGAGTTGGTCGCGGACCATGTGGACCGGCCGGTCGCGGTGCGCTTCGACAAGGGCGGTGTACTGCATGTCCTGTCGCTCGGTCCGGAGGGCAGGGTGACCCGCATCGACCTGCACGGCACCGGGGCCAGGACCCTGGTCACCAGTGGTCTGGCGGGCCTGGACAACGCGGCGTTCGACGCGGAGAACCGGATGTTCGTCTCCAGTTACGCCAGTGGCGGCATCACCGAGATGCACCCCGACGGTAGGACCCGGGTGATCGTGCCGCGCGGCTTCGACGGCCCTTACGGCGTCACGGTCGATCTCGGCGGCACGGTGTACGCGGCCGACCACTACCGGGTGGCGACCCCTCCGGCCGACCAGCCGGACGCGCAGGCCTCTGACGGCTCGGGCACGGGCGAACCGACCGGTCGCGTACTGGCACCCTTCGTCCACGGCATCGCCGCGGACGGCGAACTCCTGCACATCACCTCTCAGTTCGGTGATGTCCGCACCTGCGACCCCGAGAACGGGTCGATGCGGACGCGCGTGGGAGGGCTGAACCGGCCCATGGGCATCGCGGTGAGCCCGACCGGTTCGCTCGTCGTCGCCGAGACGGACGGCGGCCGGGTGCTGGCCGTCGCCGAGGACGACAAGGTCACCGTCCTCGCGGAAGGGCTCGGCCGGCCGGTCGACGTGGCCTTCGACGCGGCGGGGCGGTGTTACGTCAGTGACGAGCAGGCGGGCACCGTACTCAGGCTGGAGCAGGACGCGTCGGCGACCGTCGTCGCCGACGGGCTCGGCGCACCGCAGGGACTGACGGTCCTGGGCGACGAGCTGTACACGGTGGAGACCCGGCACCGCAGGGTGCGCGCGGTCTCCCTCACCTCAGCGGCGAGCTGGACCGAGGCGGAGGACCTGCCGGTCGGACCGTCGCCGGAGGCCGTGCCGCTCCCGCCGGACGCCGAACCCGCGCTGTTCGCCAACGGCCTGCCGGGGCTCGCCCGCCGCTTCGCCGGTATCGCCGCCGCACCGGACGGTTCGCTCGTCCTCTCGGGCAACGGCGAGGGCACCCTGCTCCGGCTGACCCCGTCCGGGCCGCGGTAAGGCGTCCGGTAACGGCATCCGGGCAGCGGACGCCGCTCTGCCGTGGCACGCGCGCGTGCCACGGCAGAGCGGCGGGCCGGTCAAGTCGCCGTACGACTCGAGCGTTCCGCGTCTCTCAGGGCCTCAGGGCCTCAGGGCCTCAGGGTGACACCTCGGGGCCGCCCGTGAACGCGCCGTCCGCGAGGCGAACGCCCAGGTCGAGGTCCTCGACCATGACCGGGAGTCCGGTGACGAGTGACTGGTTCGCCGCAGCGCCGACCGCGACGGCACGCACTCCGTCGAGATATCCGGCGGACCGGCCCAGGGCATCCGGCCCTACCCGCAGGTCCCGCCGGAAGACGTCCTTGAGGAGGATCGCGTCACCGCCCCCGTGGCCGCCGATGCCCTCCGGGACGGGAACCTCCTCGGCGCGGCTCCAGTGCCTCTGCAGGACCAGCCGGTGGCCCGTCGGCCTGACATCGTCGGCCAGGCCGGTACCGGCGGCCGACGGATCGAGATCGATGCCGCCGTTCGTGTCCAGCTGGAGGTGGCCGCGTTCCACGACGTGGAGCTCCGCCCTGCCCTGCGTGCCGTTGACGGTGACCTTGTACCCCTCCCACGGGCTGTGCGCGTTGAGCGAGTAGCTGAGCGTCGCTCCGCCTTCGTAGTCGACCAGGACGGACAGGTTGTCCTCGATGGTGATGCCGGGCGCGAACGGGTCCTGGTCGCGCAGGTATCCGTCGTGCTCCTCGGCCCGCAGGTACAGCGCCTCCAGGCGGGGATCGTCCCTCAGGTCGAGCGAGAAGGGGTCCCCCTGCGCACCGGTTCCGCGCTCAGGACGCGGGCCCATACCCCGGCCGGCCGCGTTCCTGTCGCCGTAGAACCTCAGCGCGCCGGAGGCGTAGACGCGGACGGGGACGTCGTCCAGCCACCAGTTGACCAGGTCGAAGTGATGGCTCGCCTTGTGCACGAGCAGGCCGCCGGAGTTGGCCTTGTCGCGGTGCCAGCGCCTGAAGTAGTCCGCACCGTGCATGGTGTCGAGCGCCCACTCGAAGTGCACGCCCGTCACCTGTCCGATCGCACCGCTCCGGATCAGCCGGCGCAGCGAGGAGTTGCGGGGCGCGTAGCGGTAGTTGAAGGTCATCACCACGTCCCGGCCGGTGTCGGCGACGGCCGCGGTGATCCGTCGGCACCCGGCCGCGTCCGTCGTGAGCGGCTTCTCCACCACCACGTCGGCCCCTGCCCGCAGGGCGCGGTCCACCAGTTCGGCGTGCGTGCGGTCGACACTCGTGATGACGACCGTGTCGACGGCCTGTTCGGCGATCATCGTCTCCAGATCCTCAGGCCGGTAGCGCGGCAGGCCTGCGGGGGTGGCGGAGCCGAGCGCCTGTCCGACGTACGCGTCGTAGTAGTCCATCCTCGCGGGGTTCGGGTCCAGCCACGCCACCAGTTCGCCGACGTCAGCGTGCTCACCGGTCAGTGCCGCGACGTACATGCCCGCGCGGTGGCCGGTGCCGGCCACCGCGTAGCGGGTGCGGCGGCGGTCCGGGGGCGGGGCCGTGAAGGCCGGTACCACGCCGGGGTCGGCTCGGGTGCCGGTGCTCGACGCGGGCGCCGGGGCGGTCGGGTTCTGGTCCACCGGGCTGTGCTTGGTCACCACGTTCCTCGTCCCTCTGTCTGTCGTGTGTCCGGATTCCGGGCGAAGAGAGCCATGTGAACGGTCACTTGCCATTCCATGCCTCCCCCAGCCCTTGATAACGTGGATCAGCTCATGGACGTGTGCCGTGTCGGATCGAGACGGTAGTGAACGGTCACTCAAGGTGTCAATCACCGTGCGGTGGCCCCAGGAAGGAGCATCGGGTGAACCGGGAAGCACCGACCCGCCGGCCGACCATCCGCGACGTCGCGCGCCTCGCGGGGGTGTCGCACCAGACCGTCTCGCGTTTCCTGCGTGCCGACCGGTCGATCGGCGAGGGCCTGCGGGAGCGCATCGGGCAGGCGATCGCCCAGCTCGACTACCGGCCCAACCTGGTGGCCAGGGCGATGCGGGACAACAGGACCGGACGACTGGCGCTGCTGGTCCCGGCGGGTACGGCGGTCAGCTCCCTGGAACTGCTCGCGGGAGCCGCGGCCGCCGCCCATGAGGCCGGGTACGTCGTCGAGGTCGTGACGCTGGGGGGTGCCCCGGAGTCCAGGGCCGCACGTGTGCTCGATCTCGCCGACTCCGGACTGTTCGAGGGGATGCTGTCGCTGACGCCCCTGCCCCAGCTCTCCTCGCGGAGGCAGGCCGGGGGCATCCCGGTTGTGATCGAGGCCGATTACGACGAACGGATGCGTGGCATCGGCGACCTCGCGGACGCGTCGACGCTCGCCGAGATCATCGAGCGGCTGGCCGAGCAGGGCCACCGCCGCTTCCTGCACGCTGCCGGGGACCGCGCGCACACCTCGGCCCGGTTGCGCCGGCAGGTCTATCTGGAGACGGTCGAGCGTCTCGGGCTCGAGTCCCACGGCGTCGCGGACTGCGACTGGCAGGCGGACAAGGCGCGGCAGGCCGTGCTCGGACTGCCGGCCGACTGCGGCGTCACCGCGGTCGTCTGCGCCAACGATCTGCTCGCCGCGGGCGCCATCCGCGGCGCCGTGGAACGAGGCTGGCGGGTGCCGGCGGACCTGAGTGTCACCGGCTGGGACGACAACCCCCTCGGTGCCGCCATGGTTCCCTCACTGACCACGGTGGCGGTCGACCACGAGCGGCTCGGCCGCCGTGCGATCCGGAGGCTCCTGGACGGCCTGCGGGGTACCCCGGAGCCCGACGCCGCCCCACACGACCTGATCACCTCCGTCGTATGGCGCGAGTCGACCGCGCCCGTCACCGGCCGCTGATCCCACGGGCGCCCCCGCCCGGACCGGCCGCGCCCTGACCACCCGTGGTGCCGGACGGCGTCGCCGTGCACGGCCCTGTTCTGGGTACAGTCGGGCGACCGATCACCGAGCCTGGAGGAGCACAGCCGGACATGGCGGTGGACGCACTCGACACCCGCATCCTTCGGCTGCTCATCGAGCAGCCGCGCACCAGTGTGCGCGAGTACGCCCGCATCCTCGGCCTGGCACGCGGCACTCTTCAGGCCCGGCTCGACCGCCTGGAGCGGGACGGAGTGATCACCGGCACGGGGCCGGCTCTCTCCCCCGCGGCCCTCGGCCACCCGGTACTCGCTTTCGTCCACCTGGAGGTCACCCAGGGGCATCTGGACGAGGTGGGCGACGCGCTCGCGGCCGTCCCGGAGATCATCGAGGCCTTCTCGACCACCGGGGGCGGCGACCTCCTGACCCGCGTCGTGGCCCGCGACAACGGGCACCTGGAGGACGTGATCCAGCAGCTGATCCAGCTGCCCGGTGTCGTCAGGACCCGGACCGACGTGGCTCTGCGCGAGCGGGTGGCGCACCGTGTCCTGCCCCTGGTCGAGGCGGTGGGGCGGGCAGCGGGCCCCGGCTGATCACCGTCAGGCATGCTGGAAGCCATGAACACCCCGTCCTCCTTCGCCCCGTCCGTCCTCTTCGATCTCGACGGCACCCTCGTCGACAGCGAGCCGAACTACTACGAGGCGGGGCGCCTGCTTCTCGCCCGGTACGGCGTGCGGGACTTCAGCTGGGAGAACCACACCCGGTTCATCGGGATCAGCACCCGCGAGACCCTCACCGTCCTGCGCCAGGAGTACGCCATAGAGGCGCCGGTCGACGAACTGCTCGCCGGCAAGAACGCCCTGTACCTGGAGCTCGCCGGGACGTCCACCACCGCGTTCCCCGAGATGCGCACCCTCGTCGAGCGGCTGCATGAGGACGGGGTGCCGATGGCGGTGGCGTCCGGGTCGTCCAGGGCCGCGATCGCCGCCACGCTCGCCGTCACCGGGCTGGACGCCCACCTTCCCCTGTACGTCTCCGCCGAGGAGGTGTCACGCGGAAAGCCGGAGCCCGACGTGTTCCTGGAGGCGGCCCGGCGGCTCGGCGTGGCGCCGGACTCGTGTGTGGTCCTGGAGGACGCCGTCCCGGGCGTCCGGGCGGCTCACGCGGCGGGAATGCGCTGCGTCGCGGTTCCTGACGCCGCGGCGACGGCGGACGAGGATGCGTTCGGGAAGGCGGAGCTGCTGTTCCCGGGCGGACAGGCGGAGTTCACCGCTGCCGCCGTGCTCGACTGGCTTTCCACCGGGTGAGAACAGGCCGGTACGGCGTCCCGGTTGGCCGGATCCGGCGCCCCGCTCTCCGGCCGGGCGAGCGGAGGTCCGGGGGACGGATATCCTGATCATGCCGCGCACCCCGACGCACCGTACCGAGGCGATGAGCCCGAGGAGGTCGCCGCCGCGGCAGTCGGAGCGGGCCACAATTCGAGATTGGTGTGCACAGGTGCTGGTTGCTGGACGGTACCGGCTGATATCCCCCATCGGCCGTGGCGGTATGGGTGAGGTGTGGCGCGCCACGGACGAAGTGCTGGGGCGGGCCGTCGCGGTGAAGCTGCTGCTGGGCGATCAGGCCGATGCCTCGTCGACCGCGCGCTTCCGGCTCGAGGCGCAGACGGCCGCGCGTCTGAGCCACCCTCACCTGGTGGCCGTGTTCGACTTCGGCTCCTGGGAGGACCGCTTCTTCCTCGTGATGGAGCTGGTCGAGGGCAAGAGCCTCGGCGATCTGCTGAAGGACCAGGAGTCGGTCCATCCCGAGCAGGTCGCCCGTATCGCCGAACAGGCCGCCGCAGGTCTGGCCGCGGCACACCGGCAGGGCATCGTCCACCGTGACATCAAGCCCGGCAACCTGATGCTGGACGCCGACGGGTCGGTGAAGATCGGGGACTTCGGTATCGCCCAGTTCGTCGACGATCCCTCGACGGCTTTGACCACGGCCGGCCACATCGTCGGTACGAGCCTGTACCTGGCTCCCGAGCGGGCCCTCGGCCGTACGGCCGACTCCGCGTCGGACATGTACTCCCTCGGCTGCGTCATCTACCAACTGCTGGTCGGGCAGCCGCCGTTCCGCTCGGACACGGCGACCGCGACGCTCTACCAGCACGTGGACACTCCCCCGGTGCCGGTGCGGCAGCGCGGGGTGGACATCTCCCCCGCCTTCGATTCGTATCTGCTGGGCCTCCTGGCGAAGCAGCCCGAGGAGCGGCCGAGCGCGCAGCAGGTCTCCGACTGGTTCCGTACGGATGCCTGGCGCGGCCGGCCCGAGCCGCTGCCGCAGCACGCACCGGCCGCCCCGCGCACCGCTGCCCCGGCCTCACCGGCTCCGGGCGCCCCGGCCACCGGGGGCGGGCCCACGTACCGGCTGCCGCAGGCCACCGGCCGCAGACGGGCGGCTCCCACGCCCCGGGCGTCCAGATCCGCGACCCGGTCGGCCACGACGCGCCGGATCAGCACGGGTGAGGCCATCCGCCGCCGCCCTCGCGTGGCGAGCGCCGTGGCCGGAACGATCGCCTTCCTGGCAGCGGTGTACCTGGGCACGATCCTCTTCGCACCGGACACCGGGGCGGCGGGCACCCCGGATCCCGGCTCCTCGCCGTCGGCCGGGCCCGAGTCGCCCGCGCCGACCGAACCGGCGGCGGGTTCCGCTCAGGACGGCGACGACGAGGACGACTGAGCCGCGGGCTCACCAGCGCGGGTGGACCTCCGCGCTGATCCGGTGGTCGTACAGGTCGCGCACCGCGTCCAGGGTGCTCTGCGGGAGCGGCGGGAGCGCGGCGGCCGCCGCGTTGGCACGGGCCTGCTCCACCGAACGCGCACCGGGGATGACGCTGGTGACACCGGGCTGCTGGATGATCCAGCGCAGGGCCGTCTGCGCCGGGGTGGCGCCCTCGGGAGCGAGCCCGGCGAACTCCGCGGCGGCGGTCACACCGGTCGCGTAGTCGATGCCGGAGAAGGTCTCGCCCTGGTCGAACGCCTCGCCGTGGCGGTTGTACGTGCGGTGGTCCTCGGGAGCGAAGACCGTGTCCGCCGTGTACTTCCCCGACAGCAGCCCGGAGGCGAGCGGCACGCGCGCGATGATGCCCACGCCCGCCTCGACGGCGGCCGGGAGCACCTCGTCGAGCGGCTTCAGGCGGAACGGGTTGAGGATGATCTGGACACTGGCGACGCCGGGCCTGGCGATGGCCGTGAGCGCCTCGGCGCACGTCTCGACGCTCACCGCGTAGGCGGCGATCCGCTGCTCGGCGACGAGCGTGTCGAGGGCGTCGTACACGGCGTCGGAGGAGTAGACGGCCGTGGGCGGGCAGTGCAGCTGTACGAGATCGAGGGTGTCGACGCCGAGGTTGGCGCGCGAGCGGTCGTTCCACGTACGGAAGTTGTCGAGGACGTAGTTCTCCGGGACCTGGTCGGCGCGCCGGCCCATCTTGGTGGCGACGAAGACGTCCGCGTCCGGCCGGTCCTTCAGATAGCGGCCGATCAGCTGTTCGCTGCGGCCGTCGCCGTACACGTCGGCGGTGTCGAAGAAGGTGACTCCCGACTCGACGGCGGCGTCGAGGACGCCGAAGGCATCGGCCTCGTTCACCTCGCCCCAGTCACCGCCGAGCTGCCAGGTGCCCTGTCCTACGACCGAGACGTCACGGCCGGTCCTGCCGAGTGTGCGCTGCTCCATACGGATCATGCTACGTCGGCACGCGGACCGGCGGGGTGGCCGCCGGTCCGCATCCGCTCTCAGTCGCCGGTGGTCACACGGACGTAGTCGACGACGAGCTCCTGCGGGAAGCTGGTGCTGCCGTCCGGGTCGCCCGGCCAGTAGCCGCCGACGGCGAGGTTGAGGATGAGGAAGAACGGCTTGTCGAACACCCAGGCGTTGCCGTTCAGATCCGCGGGCGTCCTTCGCTGGTAGACGGTTCCGTCGACGGACCAGGTGATGGAGTCGGGGGCCCAGTCCACCGCGAAGGTGTGGAAGTCGTCGGCGAAGGCTGCGCCGCCGGGAAGGGTGTAGCCGGCGCCGATGCCGCCCGAGCCGGAGTAGCCGGGCCCGTGCAGCGTGCCGTGGACGGTGCCGGGTTCGAAGCCGACGTTCTCCATGATGTCGATCTCACCGCTGTTGGGCCAGCCCACGTCGCCGATGTCGGCGCCGAGCATCCAGAAGGCGGGCCATATGCCCTGGCCACGCGGGATCTTCATCCTGCTCTCGACATGTCCGTACGTCGCGGTGAACTTGCCGGAGGTGTTGAGGCGGGACGAGGTGTACTCACAGGTCCCGTACCAGCACTGGTAGTTGCCCGGGTTCTCCTTGCGTGCCGTGATGACGAGGTTGCCCTGGCCGTCGAGGGCGGCGTTGCTGTTGCCCGCTGTGTAGTACTGCCGTTCGTGGTTGTTGACGTTGTCGCCTGTCTCGGTCAGCCATTTGCCGCCGTCGACGGCGGAGCCCGCGGGACCGTCGAACTCGTCGGCGAAGGCCACGGCCGCCTCCGCCGCCCGGGAAGCCGTGGAGGACGCAGCCGTGTGGGGGTCGGTTGCGGCCGAGGCTCCGGCGGGAAGGGCGGTCATGACCACGGAGCAGCAGAGCAGGGAGAGAGCGGTGTACAGCGTCGTACGACGCATCTTGGAGAGGCGGCGCACCGCGTGGTGGGGAAAAGGCACAGTCATCACATCTTTCGGGGTGGGGGGATGACAGTCATGCGCATGACAGTGTGACGCCGAGAGGTGAACGCTTGGCGTGCCCACCTCATGCGTATCTTTCAACACTTGATTTAAGGCAGTGGCCCGAGGCCCGTCAAGGATCTGGTCCAGACCGGACGGGTACGGGTAGAAGTCACCGCGACGGGGAACGGACAACCCATGCGCATCCGTACCGAAGTAACCCTTCCCGCCGTCTTCGCCCTGGCCTGCGCCCTGCTGACTCCAGCCGGCGTCGCGACCGCCTCCTCCCTCACCGCCGCGCCCTCTCTCCCCACGTGCGGGGAAAGCTCCCTGACGGTCGCCGCGGCTGCCTCGGACCAGCCGGGGACGCTACGGATCAGCGTCACCAACCAGGGCCGGCAGGCGTGCGTCGTCGACCGCATCCCCACGGTCGTCTTCGGCGATCTGGACGGTCCCGCTCTGCCGGTGCCCGAGGGCGAGAGCGGTCCGTACCGTCTGCCGGCCGGCGGTTCCGCCTACGCCGCGGTGCGCACCCTGGACCCGGCGGCCACGGAGCTGCGGGTCGTGGACCAGCTGACGGTCTCCGGGGACCCCGCGCACCGCGGGCGGACGTTCGACGCCGCCTCGCTGGGTGCTCCGGACGGGATCCGGGTCTGGGAGCCGGTGACCACCTGGTGGCACCGCTCGAGCGCGGCGGCCGACGCGACCCTCGAGCGCCACACCGGCTGACGACCCCTCCGAGAGGCCCCCGCGACGGCCGCCGCCGTGCGGGGGCCGCCCGGTGGCGGCACAGTGGAGGGAAGGACTGTGCCCGGCCGCGCGGTCTCGCCCCGGGCAGGCGCGCACCGTCCGACCGCATACGGCGGAGGGATCTGGCGTGGACAGCGAGAGCACACGGCGTTTCGTGGTGCAGATCCACGACGCCCGGCGCATGCATTTCGACTTCCGTCTCGAGGTCGACGGCGTCCTGAAGTCCTGGGCCGTGCCGCGCGGCCCGTCGGACAATCCGAGCGACAAACGGCTGGCCGTGCCGACGGACGACCACCCCCTGGAGTATCGCGAGTTCGAGGGCGTCATTCCGCAGGACGAACAGGGCAGCGGCACCGTGATCGTCTGGGACCAGGGCACCTACCGCCCGACCAGTCACGACCTCGCGGGTGCCCCCGTCCCGTTCGCCGAGTCACTGGAGCGCGGGCACGCCACGTTCCGGCTCGACGGGACCAAGCTGCACGGTGAATTCGCGCTCACCCGCTTCCG
This sequence comes from Streptomyces sp. NPDC005794, assembly GCF_042871445.1. Taxonomy (NCBI): domain Bacteria; kingdom Bacillati; phylum Actinomycetota; class Actinomycetes; order Kitasatosporales; family Streptomycetaceae; genus Streptomyces; species Streptomyces sp. NPDC005794. The sequence goes on along the minus strand of NZ_JBIAIN010000002.1, from coordinate 464,674 downwards.
TATCGACGACGAGCACGGGACGCGGGGGCCGGAGGCGTGGCTGCTGATCAAGGCAGACGACCGGCAGGCCGTCCACGACCGGCCGGGCACCCCCGATCCCCACCACGCACGCTCGGCCCGCACCGGCCGCACACTGCACCAGGTCGCCGTGGCGGAGCGGGAGAACGCCCGCTGACACCTCACGGCGGGAGTGGTCCGCCCTCTGCCCCGGTGAGCCGCTCCAGGACGCCCGTGTAGCGGGAGCGCCGGTCGGGGCGGGCATGTCCGACGGCCCGCCGCAGAGCGGGGACCGCGGCTACGCCCATCAGCAGCAGCCCTTCGGCGGCCTCTCCGCGGACGGCCGGATGCGCGTGGTCGAGCAGAGCGACCAGCGCGGGAACGGCGGGTTCCCAGCCGGCGTGGCAGAGCGTGCGGATCGCCATGCGCCGCACGTCCGGTTGCGGGTCGTCCAGCAGGACGGCGGTGTGGAGCAAGTGCGCGGACCGGTCCAGCAGGGTGCGTGAGGTCCGGTGGGCGTGCAGCCTGACCTTGGGCCTCGGATGGGTCAGCAGTTCACCGAGGACCTCCCGCAGGGCGGGGTCCCGGTCCGGAGCCCGGCCGCCGTGCTCCTCCGCGAGACGCGACAGGGCTCTGCGGATCTGCTCCGGGCCGCCGGTGCGGGCCAGGCGCAGCAGTTCGGTACGTCCGGGACGGTGGACGGCTTCGGCGGGGGCCGTCGCACGAGGAGCGGCAACCGGCCCTCCGTCCAGGAGGAGGCCCGCGGCGAGGTCGTCGCGCCCCTCGGTGCGCAGCCGCTCCCTGGTCCGCGTCATCTCAGGGGATCCCAGTAGCCGCCGCCCCGTCAGCAGGTCCAGGAAACCCCAGGCCCCGGCCTCGAGCCGGGGACGGAGGTGGTCCGCGAGCACATCGGCGGGCGCCGTGCGCAGGGCGTGGCCGGCTTCCGCCCGGACCTCGGCGGGGCCGTGCTCCCACCAGCCGAGCAGCAGCGGAATCAGCGGCACGAGGTCCCAGGGGCCGAGCTCCCGGGCGAGCGCGGCGACCCTGGCGGGCCTGATCTCCTCGCCGTTCAGCTCCGCCGGGTCGACCGTGGCCAGCGTGCGGGCCAGACGCGCTCCGGGCGGCAGGGAAACATCTCCTCGGAGGTACGTGCCGAGGACCGCGCGTGCCGTCTCCGGCTCCGGCCAGTCCAGGAGCTGCCGGGCGGCGTGAAACCTGCGGTCCGCGTCAGGCGCGTCCAGCATGTCCAGCAGCCGGGTGCGCTGCGCGGCGGAACGCGGTCGGCCGAGGTCGCCGGCGCGTACGGTGCCCGAAGCGGCGGCTGTCTCGGCGAGCGTCCACGGTGGTGTTCCGAGTGGCTGCAGCTCCGCCATCCAGTCGACGAGCCCGGCACGCACCCCGTCGTCGCCGGCATCGGGGTAGGCAGCCATCAGGGCCGAGAGGCGGTGGCGCGAGTCCGGCGGGCGCCGGTCGCGGCGCCGGAACTCCTCCAGTGCGGGGCGCGTGCGGAGGGCCGCGTGCAGCGCGGACCGCCAGACCTCCGCCTCCCGGTCAGGCGTGACCGGGTCCGGCCTACCGAACGCCTCGCGCAGTACGGCGGTTCCGGCCTCCCGGGCGTCGGCGTCGAGGCGGGCGGCGGCGAGTGCCCGGTCCAGATCGTCCCTGCCCAGCACGGCATCGCAGGCGCGGAGCAGCCGTAGCGCCCGCACGTGCTCCGGCGGTGACAGGGCGCGTACGGCATCGGCGACCGCCATGCGCTCCGTGCCGGCGAGCCGGGGCGCCACGGCCTGCAGTACGGAGAGGAGTCCCGGCCGGTGCGCCCGCTCGCCCTCGAGACCCTCCACCAGCACCTGGGCGGAACCCGCGAAATGCTCCAGCTCGTCGGCCGGCCACCGCGTGGGGCACAGCCGCAGGACGAGGCCCAGGACCCTGTCCCGGGCGGTATCCGGGACGGACCGGGCCAGGCGCAGCCAGTCCGCCAGCATCGGCCGCAGCTCCGCCAGGCGCGTTGCCCGGAGAGCGTCCGGGCTGTCCACGAGGCGCAGCGCCACGGAGGCGCTCCAGCCGCGGTCGATGAGCGCGCCGGTCCATGCGTCCGCGTCCCCGGACGACGGGTGAGCGGACACGGTGATCCCGTGCCCGGCCGACAGCTCCGCGAGATCGGCGGCGCTCCCCGCGCCGAGACGGATCCGGCCGTCCCCGAGCAGAGCGAGGAGGTCGGGCACGACCGGGGACCCCTGATCGGCGAGGGCGAGCACAGTGCGGGAGGTGAGGGCGCCGTCGAGGCCCCGGAGCAGCAACGTGCGCTCACGGGCGTCCTGGGAGCGCACGGCGGCGGCGAGGACCGTGGCCGCGCAGGCATCACCCAGCACCGCCCGCAGTGCGGCGACGAGCCCGGCGCGCAGCCCCGGGTTGTCGTCGCGGCCGAGTGCGCGCAGGAGGCCGGGCACGGCGGTCGGTGTGCCGGCGCGCACCAGGACCGATGCGGCGGTCTTCCTGATGTTCATGGTGGGGTGGCCGAGGAGAGCGGCGACCGCCGGGCCGGCCCAGCGTGCCTCCGCATGGCCGAGAGCCAGCAGCGACTGCCGTACGGTCTGGATGTCCTCGGCCCGGGTCAGTGCGATCAGCGTGGCCGACAGGGCCTGCGCGTCCTCGCCCCCGGCGCCCGTGGCCAGGAGCGCGATCACCTGCTTGCGCACATGCGGATCACGGTGGCGCAGCAGCCGCTGCACACGGGGCCGGGTCCGGGCCGAGGGCGCGCGGCGCAGGACCTCGAGCAGGACGGACTGCTGACGGGCCGGCAGTCCTGGCCGGTCCAGCAGGTCCAGCACGATCCCGGCGAGCAGCGCGTCGCCCGCCTCCCGCGCGTCTTCGGCGCCGAGCAGGCAGACCGGCCTGATCCTGCGCCGCTCGTGCAGACGGCCACCCAGACCGCGTACGGCGTCCACGATCTCCTGGGGGACGACGGGTTCCCGGGCACGGGCCGGTTCCGGGTGCGGGTCCGTCTCCACCGTCTCCCAGGACGCCGCCAGTTCGCCCACGACCCGCAACAGCAGGCCGGTGACGGCGGGCAGGGTGACCACGCTGCCGTGGGTCGCGAGCGCGCACAGCGCCGCGACCGGATCGCCGGGCTCCGGATCTGCGGCCAGCAGGGCCAGCTCCCGCTCGTCCGGGGCTCCGAGGTCGGCCGCTACGGCCGGTGGCAGCGCTGTGGGATCGACGCGGGCGAGGAGGTGGCGGCGGAGGTCCGGGTCGGTGTTCAGCTGCCACAGGAGTTCGAGGGCCCGGTGGCGTACCGGGCGGAGGAAGGGGGCGATCCCGCGACCGTCGGTGTGCGGGCCGAGCGCTTCGGTCAGGACCTCGACCGTACGGTGCGCGCCGATGGCTTCGAGGGCGTCGAGGGCCGCCGCCGGGGCTTCGGGCAGCAGAGCGAGCACGGCCGCCTCGGCACCCTCGTAACGGAGTTCGCGGATCGCGTCGAGGAACGGTGCGGGGGCGCGCGCGGAGGGGAGGAGGCGGGTGACGGCCGCCCCGATCGGGAGGTCCCCTGCCCCCTGCCCGGCCAGGGCGACGAGCAGAGCGAGCCGGCGAGGCCAGCTCAGGTCGTCCGCCGGGGCGTCGACGAGCAGGTCCAGCGTCGTCCGGCGACAGGTGTAGAGGATCGTGGCGAGCGTACGGGGGTCGATCGAGTGGTCGGCCAGCGCCAGGCCGACGAGAGCCGGCACCTGGGACACGACCGGGAAGTGTCCGCGCCTGTGGAGTCCTCGCAGACAGGTCACGGCGGGCCCGCCGAGCAGCAGCGGGTCCTGCGCGGCGATGTCCAGGAGTGCGCCGATGTCACCGCGTTCCGCCAGGTCACCGAGGAGTTCCAGGGCCAGGCGTCGCACCTCCGGGGGCCCGGCGGTGTCCGACGCCGTCCGCCGCAGCAGTCGGCCGTGCCCGTGCCGCGCCGCGGCGGTGAGTGCGGGGACCGCCAGGGTGGCCGCGTGGACGGGGCCGAGATACGGGGCGAAGCGGGCTTCGGGCAGGGGGGCCGACGCCGCCCAGGGCTCGGCCAGTTCCGCCAGGGCTGCGGCCGCGACGACCGTGTCGTCCGGGTCCGCGCCGAGCAGTCCGGCCAGGTGCGCCCTGGCGAGGTCGGGATCCAGCAGACCGGCGCGCAAGGCCTGCCGGATCAGCCGGACCGCCTCCGCGCGCAGGACGGGATCGCGGGTGGCCAGGAGTCCGGCCACGAGCCGGTCCGGGCGGTGGGCTTCCCCGGCGTCGATGCCGCGCACGGCCTGGTAGAGCGGTTCACCGGGCCGTTCGTGCCGCAGCGCCGAAGGGTCCGTGAGGAGTTCGGCAGTCAGCCAGGCGATCCGCACCCGTTCCGGCAGCCGCCGGGCCGTACGCCATGCAGGCAGCCGCCGGCCCGGTAGATGGACTCCGAGCCGCCCGTGGAGCCCGGCCAGGAGGAGCGATTCGTCCGGCGACTCCGGCACCTCGCGCGGCAGCAGCGCCGCCAGCTCGGCCCCTTCGCCGGCCGGCAGCCGGGGCCCGGCCGCCCGCTCGGCGAGAAGGCTGAGCCCCCGATACCGCGTCCGGCGGTCCACATGCCCGATGAGGGGCCCGAGTTCGGAGACCGGACAGATGTCCGCGGCTGTGTCGCACCCCGGACGGCCCAGGTGTCGCTGCTGTGTCCGCGCGTCCGCGGGGCTCGTGGTCACCCCGGGATACTAAAGGGCTGTCCCGTGATCCCTGGTGGATCCGGCTCAGCCGGCGAATACCTGTCGTCAACCCGCGTCAGGAGTTCGTGGTGGACGCCAGGTGGGCGAACACCACCACGTTGTCCTTGTAGTCCTTCTCCTTCTTGTCGTAGACACCACCGCAGGTGATCAGCCGCAGCTGGGCCCTGCCGTTGTCGGCGTACACCCGCCTGTCCGGGAAGTCCGCCTTGCTGAAGGTCTCGACCGAGTCGACCTTGAAACTGGCGACGGCGCCGTCCCGACGGGTGATGTCCACCGTGTTGCCCGCTTTGAGCGTGCTGAGCAGCAGGAAGACGGCAGGGCCGGTCTTGGTGTCGACGTGCCCGGCCACCACCGAGGTGCCGCGCTCGCCGGGAGTCGCGCCGTCCTTGAACCAGCCCGCCAGATTCGCGTCGTTCGCGGGCGGGGCGTCCAGCTGCCCGGAGGGGCCGATCGACAACGGCGTGAAGGGTGCGTCGACCGCGATCGACTTGATCCGGATCCGCTCGGGCTCCGACCGGGGCAGCCCCGGCGAAGGGACGGACGCGGATGCCGACGGGGTGGGCGAGGCAGGTTTCGAAGGCGCGGGGAGGGACACCACGGCAGGGGCCGGGACTCCCGCCGACGCGTCGAAGGAGTTGTAGACGAGGAGGAAGCCCAGCCCCACCGCCACGGCGGGCCACAGCAGGGATCGGCCGAGGGCAGGGGGGGCGGAGTCTGTGTCGGACGGCTGCGGGGCGGCCATGCGCATGCTGCCTTTCGCGTACGAGGAGGACGGGGGCTCTACGGCGAAATCGGCGCGGCCACCGCCCCGGGGGAAGGGGCGGCGGCCACGGCCGGATTCATTCAGCGGTGCGGGGCACCGGTCAGGCGGCTGCGGCACCCGAGGCGTTGCGGCGCCGCAGCTTGTACGCGACGGCACCCAGGCCGCCGAGCATCAGCACCGAACCCGCGGCCAGGCCGCTGCCGGAGAGCGCCATCGCTCCACCGCCGGTGTGGACGCCGCCCTCGGGCTTCTCGTGCTTCCAGGTCTGCTCGCTGTCCCCGGAGCTGCCGGAGCCGGACTCCTTGTCCTTCTCCCAGTCGTCCGCCGACACACCGGCCAGCGCACCACCACCGGCGTGCACACCGCCCTCGGGCTTCTCGTGCTTCCACGAGTCAGGCTTCTCGCGGTCGTCGTTGCTCCCGGAACCGGACTCCTTGTCCTTGTCCTTCTCCCAGTCGTCCGCCGACACACCGGCCAGCGCACCACCACCGGCGTGCACACCGCCTTCCGGCTTCTCGTGCTTCCACGAGTCAGGCTTCTCGCGGTCGTCGTTGCTCCCGGAACCGGACTCCTTGTCCTTGTCCTTCTCCCAGTCATCGGCCGACACACCGGCCAGCGCACCGCCACCGGCGTGCACACCGCCCTCGGGCTTGTCGTGCTTCCACGAGTCAGGCTTCTCGCGGTCGTCGTTGCTGCTCGCGGAGGAGCCGCTGTCCTTGTCCCAGTCGTCCGCCGAGGTCACGGCGTATGCGGCGGGAGCGGAGACCGCGAGGACCGCCGTGACGGCGGCCGATGCGAACAGGGTGCGGGCAGAGCGCATGGATACACAGTCCTTTCGTCACTCCCGAGCTGGCCGGCTGGTTGTCGGCTCATCGGATCACGGGTGCGACGTGATCCACCGTCAGCGGAAATCCGGAAGGGCACCACTCGGGGAGGACGCATTCGAGCTACACGGTGGGCTCATCGTGTGACAGCGAGCGAGATGTCACCCGTTGGACGGCACGCCACGCCGTAGGGATGTTTGGGCGGCGACGATCATCGGTGTAGGGGGCCGGCGTGGTGCTCGTAGGATCGCGCCATGAACGACATCGCACCGGCCGGCTGCTGCTCCCCCGGCCGCAGGAAGCCTGACGGCCCGTCCGTGATCCCTCCGTCGGCCCGTGCGGAGCCGGGCCGGGTGGGCCGGGTCAGCCCTGCGGCGCCCACCGCGGAAGGTGCCGGCGACGGGATGGTGCTGCTGCCCGGCGGGTCGTTCCTCATGGGGACCGAGGATCCCGAGGGGTTCCGGGCCGACGGCGAGGGGCCGGTCCGCGAGGTGCGGGTCTCCGCCTTCCGCATCGACGCGCACGCGGTGAGCAACCGGCGGTTCGCGGAGTTCGTCTCGGCCACCGGATACGTCACGGAGGCCGAGCGTTTCGGATGGTCGTACGTGTTCGCCGGGTTCCTGCCTGCCGCGCTCCGGCGCGGCGCCGGCCGGCCGGACGGCACCCCGTGGTGGTGCGGGGTGGAGGGTGCCCGGTGGGACGCGCCCGAAGGGCCCGGCAGCGGAACCGAGGACCGCGCGGACCATCCCGTGGTGCACCTCTCCTGGAACGACGCGCGCGCGTACTGCCGTTGGGCGGGTGCCCGGCTGCCGACGGAAGCCGAGTGGGAGTACGCGGCACGGGGCGGCCTGGAGCAGGCCCGCTATCCGTGGGGCGACGAGCTGACTCCGGACGGCGAGCACCGCTGCAACATCTGGCAGGGGCACTTCCCCACGAAGAACACCGCCGAGGACGGCCACGCGGGCACCGCTCCGGTCGACGCCTACCGGCCGAACGGCTACGGCCTGTACAACATGGCGGGCAACGTCTGGGAGTGGTGCCAGGACTGGTGGAGCACCACCCACCCGGCGGCGCGCCGGAGCGACCCGCGCGGTCCGGGCGCGGGGGACGCCAAGGTGATGCGGGGAGGCTCCTACCTGTGCCATCGCTCGTACTGCAACCGGTACAGGGTGGCCGCCCGTACGCGCAACACGCCGGACAGCACCACGGGGAACCTCGGCTTCCGCTGTGTGCGCACGGCCTGATCCCGCCGTCATTGCGGCAACATGAATATTTTTCCGGGTCATTGACGAAAAAATCGCGCGGTCCTCATGCTGGGCGCCATGCACTCATACGGTGGACCTCTCTCGCGGCTGAGGCGTGGGCACGAGGAACGCGTGCTCGGTCTGCTGCGCCGGCACGGGCCGCAGAGCCGCGCCGAGCTCGGCCGCCAGGCCGGGCTGTCACGCACCACGCTGTACGACATAGTCGGGACCCTGGTCGCGAGCGGCGCGGTCGTGGCGGCCGCCGCGGAACCCGGGCCGCGCCGGCGTGGGCGTCCGGTGGAACACCTCACGCTCAACCCGGCGGCCGGCCAGGCCGTCGGCATCGATTTCGCCCGCCGCGCCGTCCATGTGGCCGCCGCCAACGTGGCGCACGAGGTGATCGGTTCGGCGAGCCGGGCCCATCCTCCCGGCCTCTCCTGGGAGCGGCGGGTCGAGCTGGCCGAACGGCTCGTCGCCTCGCTGGCCGGCGGCACCCTGCGGCTGTCCTCCCTCGGTACGACCGGTGCGGTCGGGGTGGGCGTGGTCGGTCCGGTACGGACGGCCGGGGGCGCGCCGGAGGAACCGCTGGCGGCCCTGGCCGGACTGCTGGGCAAACGGTTCGGGGCGCCGGTCCTGCTCGACAACAACACCCGGCTCGCGGCCCTCGCGGAGTCCACCTGGGGGGCGGCGGCAGCGAGCCAGGACGTGCTGTACCTGCGTCTGTCGCACGGAGTGGGCGGCGGGCTCGTCGTGAACGGTTCGCTCCACCGGGGTGTGGACGGCCTCGCGGGCGAGCTCGGGCACATCACCGCCGACCCCGAGGGCGGGCCGTGCGAATGCGGGGGCAGGGGGTGCCTGGAGACGATCGCGTCGATCGGGCCGGTCCTCGCCGCCTACCGCGCTCTGGGCGGACGCGCGGACGACGTTTCGACCCTGCTGAGGGTGGCCGGGAACGGTGACCCGGCGGCGCACGAGGTGCTGCGGACCGCGGGGACCCGGACCGGCACGGTGCTCGCCGGGGTGGTCAACGCGGTCGGCCCGGGTGTGATCGTGCTGGGCGGTGAACTGGCCCGGGCCGGTGAGGTCCTGCTCGCACCCGTGCAGGAGGCACTCGACGCGCACGTCCTGCCGTTGGCCCGTGGCCGCGTGACGCTGCTGCCCGCCGGACTCGGCGAGGCGGGCGGCGCGCTCGGCGGGGTCGCCCTCGCCCTCCATGAATCCCCTCTGCTCGCCCGCTACCCGGGCCCGGGCAGCGAAGAACTTCCCGAGGACGCCGCATGAGTTCCACTGAGACACCCCTGGAGCGGGCCGCGCCTGTACAGGAGGGGTCTGGAGCCACCCGCGAGCTCCGGCGGAAGGCTCGCCACGTCCCCGCGATCGCCCTGAACCTGATCGCCCTGGTGGCCGGCGTCGGCCTGTGGGCCTGGCTGGCCTCGCTCGGGATACAGGCGCTCCCGGGCCCCGCCGCCGTGGCGGGCAGAGCGGGCGAGCTGATCGCGGACGGCACTCTGGCCGACGACGCGCTGGCGAGCCTGCGCCGTGTCCTGACCGGCTTCGCGCTGGGCACTCTGCTGGCCGTGCCCGTGGGCTTCCTGATGGGCTGGTACCCGGTGGCCCGCGGACTGCTGGAGCCGTACGTCCAGTTCTTCCGCACGGTGCCGCCACTGGCCATGATTCCGCTGGCCATCGTGCTGCTGGGCATCGGCGAGGTGCCCAAGGTGTTCGTGATCTTCCTGGCGGCGTTCCTGTCGAGCGTCGTGGCGGCCTTCCAGGGCGTCGTGGGGGTCGACAGGACACTCATCGACGCGGCCCGGGTGCTGGGCGCCCGTGACGGGACGATCTTCCTCAAGGTGGTCGTCCCCGCCTCCGCCCCGTTCATCCTCGTGGGGATGCGGATCGGACTGGGCTCCGCCTGGGGAACCCTCGTCGCCGCGGAGCTGATCGCCGCGCAGGAAGGCCTTGGTTTCCGGATGCAGAGGGCTCAGCTCTACTACGACCTCCCCACCATCTTCGTCGGCCTGATCACCATCGGTCTGCTCGGCCTTCTGATGGACCGGCTGCTGCTGCTCGCCGAACGACGCCTCACCCGTTGGCAGGAGACACGTTGAACGCCAAGATCTCCTTCCGGAAGGTCTCCCGGACCTATCCGCTGAAGAAAACCATCTTCACCGCCCTGGACGAGGTGTCGCTGGACATCGGTGACGAGGAGTTCGTCACCGTCGTCGGTCCGTCCGGGTGTGGCAAGAGCACCCTGCTCAATCTGGCCGCGGGGCTCGCCGCTCCGACCTCGGGCGAGGTCCTCGTCGACGGCCTGCCCGTCAGCGGCCCCGGGCCGGACCGTGGGGTGATCTTCCAGCAGTACGCCCTGTTCCCCTGGCTGACCGTGCGCGGCAACGTCGAGTTCGGGCTGAAGCTGGCGTCCGTTCCGGCCGTCGAGCGGAAGCGGCGGGCGGAGCGCGCCATCGGCCTCGTCGGCCTCACCGACTTCGCCGACGCGCTGCCCAAGACGCTGTCGGGCGGGATGAAGCAGCGCTGCGCCATCGCCCGTGCCTACGCCGTCGATCCGCAGGTGCTGCTCATGGACGAGCCGTTCGGCGCACTGGACGCGCTGACCCGGGTGCAGTTGCAGGACCAGCTCCTGGACACCTGGAGCCGGGACCGGCGCACCGTCCTGTTCGTCACCCACGACGTGGACGAGGCCGTGTACCTCGCCCGGCGCGTCGTGGTGATGGCCGCACGGCCCGGCCGGATCCATTCGGTCATCGAGGTGGACCTCCCCTACCCACGCACCGAAGCCATCCGGCTCTCCCCCGAGTTCGCCCGGATCCGTAATGCCGTGTGGACCTCCGTCTACCACCAGACCCCGGCTGCCTGAAACCCCCGCCCGCTCCCCCGGACTCTCGTAAGGAACCTGCGTCATGCGTCTACCTCAGCGCGCCCTGGCGGCGGCCGTCGCCGTGCCCGCCCTGGCACTCTCCGTCACCGGGTGCTCCGGTGACCCGTCGGCCGACGGCACCGTCCGCTTCGGCTACATCAGTGACTACAACGGCGCGAGCCTGCTGGCCATCGCGGACGAGCAGGGGCTGTGGAAGGAACAGGGGCTGAGCCCCGAGTACAAGCCGTTCACCAACGGCCCGCTCCAGATTCAGGCGCTCGGCTCGGGTGACCTCGACTTCGGCTACATCGGCCCCGGCGCCATGTGGCTGCCGGCGTCGGGCAAGGCCAAGGTCGTCGCGGTCAACACACTCGCCCGCGCCGACCGGGTCATAGCCCAGCCCGGCATCACCTCCGTCGAGGGCCTCAAGGGGAAGAAGGTCGGGGTGCCCGAGGGCACCTCCGGTGCGATGGCACTCGATCTCGCCCTGCGGAAGGCCGGAATGTCGGAGAAGGACATCGAGAAGGTACCGATGGACCCGTCCACGGTCGTCTCGGCGTTCGTCTCCGGGCAGATCGACGGGGCGGGCCTCTGGTATCCGCTGATCGACACCATCAAGGCCAAGAAGCCGAAGCTCAATGAGGTCGCCAGTACGGCGGACCTCAAGGACCGGGCCTTCCCCACCGCGTTCGTATCGGCCGCGAAGAGCGATGCCGCGCTGAACTCCAAGGTCGTCAAGGTTCTCCAGAAGGCCAACGACTGGCGCGCCGCGCACCCCGACGAAGCCATCGACGCGGCCGCCTCGCTGCTGAGGATCGACCGCGCCAAGGTGGCGGCGGACGCGGCCAACGTGGAGACGCTGTCCACGGCCGATCTGGTCGCCAGGACCGAGGACGGCACCGTGGACGGCTGGCTGGACGCGCTCGGCGAGTTCTTCGTGGACACGGGCCGGCTCGAGAAGGCTCCGGCGGCCGGCACGTACTACGAGGGCGACCTCTACACGAAGGCGTACAAGAAGTGAACCTGTTGTTCCTGATGACCGATCAGCACCGGGTCGACACCCTCGGCTGTTACGGCAACCCGCATGTCGCCACACCGAATCTGGACCGGCTGGCGGCCACCGGCACCCGCTTCGACCGCTTCTACACGCCCACCGCGATCTGCACCCCGGCGCGGGCGAGCCTGCTCACCGGGCAGGCGCCCTTCCGGCACCGGCTGCTCGCCAACTACGAACGCAATGTGGGCTATCTGGAGGACCTGCGCGAGGACGCCTTCACCTTCCCGGCGGCCCTGGCGGAGCGCGACTACCGGCTGGGCCTCATCGGCAAGTGGCACGGCGGGACGCACCGCAACGCCGCCTCGTACGGTTTCGAAGGCCCGGACCTGCCGGGCTGGCACAACCCCGTGGACCACCCGGACTACCTGGCGTACCTGGAGAAGCAGGGACTGCCCCCGTACCGCATCAGCGAACCGATCCGGGGCACGTCCCCGGGCGGGAACCCGGGGAACCTACTGGCCGCCCGGCTGCACCAGCCGGTGGAGGCGACGTTCGAGTACTATCTAACCACCCGCGCCATCGAGCATCTGGAGCGGTACGCGGCCGGTGACGAGCCGTTCTTCCTGGCCACGCACTTCTTCGGCCCGCATCTTCCCTACCTGCTCCCGGACGCCTACTTCGACCTCTACGACCCGGAGCTCGTCGAGCTGCCGCCGTCCATCGCCGAGACCTTCGAGGGTAAACCGCCGGTGCAGCGCAACTACAGCGCGCACTGGGCGTTCGACACCATCCCGATCGAGACGACCCGCAAGCTGATCGCGGTCTACTGGGGCTACGTCACCCTGATCGACGAGCAGATCGGGCGCGTCCTCACCCGCCTCGACGAGTTGGGGCTCAGCGAGAACACCTCCGTGTTCTTCACCGCGGACCACGGCGAGTTCACCGGCGCCCACCGGCTCCATGACAAGGGCCCGGCGATGTACGAGGACATCTACCGCATTCCCGGCATCATCCGGATCCCCGGGGCCGCCCCGCAGGTCAGGGACGAGCTGGTCAGCCTCACCGACTGCACCGCGACGCTGCTGGAACTGGCGGGCTGCGACCCGGCCCCGGCGGTGGACAGCCGCAGTCTGGTCCCGTTGGTCATGGGGGAAATCCCGGACTGGCCGAGCGAGTTGGTCGCCGAGTTCCACGGCCACCACTTCCCGTACCCGCAGCGGATGATCCGCGACGACCGCTACAAACTCGTCGTCAACCCGGAATCGGTCAACGAGCTGTACGACCTGGAAGCGGACCCGCACGAGCTCAGCAACCGGTACACGCACCCCGAGTGCAAGGTGGTGCGGGCCCGGTTGATGCGACGCCTGTACGAGCTGCTGCGGGACCGGGGCGACAACTTCTACCACTGGATGACGTCGATGTACGACATCGGTGCCTCCGACCACGACCCCAGCCTCAGCGCCTTCGAGACCGACGACACGACCTGGAGCGCGGCCGCGGATCCGGGCGCGACACTCACGGAGACCCCATGAGACGCATGAGAAGAAGCCCTCGCTTCCTGTCCCGGTGGACGGCGGGCGCCGCCTCCCTGCTCTGTGTGTTCACCCTCGCGAGCGCCCCGTCCCACGGTGCCCAGGATCGCCCGGCCGTCACGGCGACGTACACCAATCCGGTGTCCACCGGGGCCGTCGACACCTTTCCCGATCCCGCGGTGATCCGCGGCAAGGACGGTCTCTGGTACGCCTACGGCACCCAGAATCCGGTCAAGCAGAGCGAGGGCGAGGACGGGGAGCGCATCCTGCCGATCCTGCGCTCGGCCGACATGGTGACGTGGGAGTACGCGGGCGAGGTCTTCACCCCGGCGAACAAGCCCGCCTGGCACGAGGGTTCGCGGCTGTGGGCGCCCGAGGTGCGTTACTCCTCCGGCCGGTACCACCTCTACTACTCCGTACCGGGGCGCAACACCGTCGGCCTCGTCACGTCCGCCACGCCGACGGGCCCCTGGACCGACCGCGGTGCCGTGCTGCCCTCGCCGAGCGGCTGCCCGGCGGGCAACATCGACCAGGCGCAGTTCACGGACACGGACGGCACGCCCTACCTGTACTGGGGCAGTTACGACACGATCTGCGTCGCGAAGCTGAACGCCGACCTGTCCCGGACCGAGGGTGAGGTCACGCAGGTGGCCCGTGGCCGCCGGGTCGAGGGCGGCTTCGTGGCGCGGCGCGACGACTTCTACTACCTCTTCTACTCCGACGCCGGCTGCTGCGACGGCGCGTACAGCGGCTATCAGGTGAAGGCGGGCCGCTCCACCAGCCCCACCGGTCCGTTCACCGACGACGAGGGCACGGACCTGATGGCACTCACCAGCAAGGCGGGCGTGGTCGCCGGGGCCAACGGCAACCGGTGGATCGGCCCCGGCCACAACTCCCTCCAGACCGACCTGGCGGGCCAGGACTGGCTGGTCTACCACGGCATCCCCGCCGAGTCCCCAGACCTCGCACCGGCCTCCGCCGGCACCCTGAAGCTGACCCGGCGCCCGATGCTCCTCGACCGGCTCGACTGGATCGACGGTTGGCCCGTCGTACGGGCCGGGGCGGGACCGTCGGACGGGCCGACCACCGCGCCGGTGACCTCGTGGGCAACCGGCGGAACCTTCAACGATGGCGGCCTGGCGGGCTGGCGCGCCGAGGGCGGCACCCCCGACGGCTGGTCCACCGCGACCGATCCGGACGCCCGCGGACACGCGACGCACGCCCCCGGCTCCTCCGGAACGGACCCCGCGTATCTCGTCGCGGACGGGCGGGCCCCCGCGGACCTGCGGGCCGAGGCGGATCTGAGGGTGACGGCGGCGGGCGGTGCGGCAGGGCTCACCTTCGCCTACCGGGACCCCGGCAACCGGATCGTGGCCTGGCTCGACCGCGCACGTGGCGCGCTCGTCACCGACGTACGGGCGGGCGGCAGGAGCCGCGGTGAGAAGGTCACCGCGCTGCCGTCCGGATTCTCCTGGGACACCTGGCACAACGTCTCCGTGGAGTTGCGCGGCACCCGGCTGACGGCCGAGGTGACGAGCGACCGGCTGCGGGACCCGGTGGCCCTGCAGTCGCGTGACCTGCCGCCCGCCGCCGTGCGCAAGGGCGCGGTGGGTGCCGCCGCACGGGGTGTGGGCGCGGCGGCGGACAACGTGGGGGCGGCCGCCCTCTACCGGCCGGTGACGAAGCGGGTGGCCGTCGGTCCGCCGGGGCGTCTGCTGACCGGCCACAGCGACGAGTTCGGCGCCGCCACGGTCCCGGGCACGGCTGCCGGTTCCCCCTGGCAGTGGGTGCGCGGACCGGCGGCGGGGGTCACCGTGTCCGGCGGTGCGCTTTCCTGGCCGACTCAGGACACCGAGCTCCACCTGGGCTCCAACACGGCCTCCGTACTCCTGCGGGACGCGCCGGAGGGTGACTACACGGTCGAGACCAAGATGCGGTTCGCTCCCGGTCAGACGGCCCAGCAGGCCGGTCTCGTGCTGTACGAGAACGACGACCGCTGGTTCAAGCTCGTGCACACCGTGCTGCCGCTCACCAACGGCGACGGCGCCGTGCTCGATGTCAGCGAGTTCGGCAAGGAGGGCGAGCGCCCCACCACCACCCCACCGACGGCGGTGGCCAACGCCCCGATGTTCGGGGGCCCCACGGCCGACACGATGTGGCTGCGCATGGCCTACCACCACGACACCGAGCACGGGGAGCACGAGGTACGCGCGTCCACCAGCCGCGACGGCGTCCGCTGGTCGGCGAGCGGCGTCTGGACCCTGCCGGTGCGGGGTGAGCTGAAGCTCGGTCTCATCTCCCACAACCGGTCGGGCGCGACGGCGGAGTTCGACTACGTACGCGCGTACGCCGCCCCGTGAAGCCATCCGCCATTTCCCGAACCCATACCCCGTCAGATCTCACGCTCCGTCACCGAGGAGGACACCCCGGAGGGGTCGTCGCCGGCGTGCTGCACTGAAGTGAACGATCGGCTGGGCGTGTTCCGCCGACGGGGCCGGTGCGGGGGCCGCTCCCCCGCACCGGTCCCGCCGGGCATCAGCCGACGGAGCAGGCCGCACCGCCCAGCGCGAACGCGTCCGGCTCGGTACTGCCGCCCGTCGACGTACCGGTGAAGCCGAAGCCCGCCGAGGAACCCGGCGCCACCGTGCCGTTCCGGCCGACGTCCGTCGCGGTCACCTGTCCGGGTCCGTGCCCCCACCGCCGGTGTCCGAGGACTCGCCCACCTGGATCCCCCGGCCGTTCGTGGAGACGTACACCCGGCCGTAGACCCGTGGGTCCCCCGTGATCGCGGCGCCGGTCCAGGCCCACTGGTGCGCGTCGTCGTTGATCCGCGTCCAGGTGGCGCCGGTGTCCGTCGACCGGAAGATCCCGCGCACCCCGCCGATCTTCGCGCTGACGAAGACGGTCTGATACGAGGCCCCGGAGGCCGCCTTCCCGAAGCCGACGCTGTCGGCCTGTTCCACACCGGAGAGCTTGGTGAAGCTCGTGCCGGAGTCGGTGGAGCGCCAGAGCCCGTACGCACCCGTGGAAGCGCCGCCCGCGAGCCAGATGTCGCCCTCCGTGCCGGGCAACGCCTTGAACCGGACGTTGCCTTCGGCCGGGAGCCCGGTGGCCTTCGCGGTGAAGGTGGCCCCGCCGTCGGTCGACACGTAGAAGGTGCCTGCCTTGAATCCGTAGAACTTCTCCGGGTTCTTCCGGTCGGACTCGACCGTCGCGCCGGCCGGGATGCCCGTGGGGGCGGTCCAGGAGTTGCCGTAGCCGGTGGTGTGGTGGACCGCAGCGCCGTCGGGGCTCCAGACGAAGCCGCCGGCGTCCGCCGCCGCCACGAAAGGCGGCACATCTTCTCCATATACCCGGAGGCAGCGTGACGCGGCGAACACGCAAGGCCGGAAAGCGTTTCATAAGCATGCCATCCATTTGCAGGTGACACACGAACAGAAGAGAGCCCCCCTCATCTTTCACCATGACGTGAATACCGATACATTCCGAACTCCACCCGGCGGTCCGCATCACACACCTGCAATCAGAGGGGGCAGCCGGACCAGGGAAACCTGCACACGGCGTGCGCACACCGACCACCGAAGTTGGCACAAAACGCCAGGTCCAGGCCTACCCATGGGGCGATTGGGGCGAGAGTGCCCCACTTGGGGGGCGTGAGGTTGCGACGACACAGAATTCATTCGGTGAAGCTCGTGAAGGATTTGCCGCCACGAAATGACCACTTCTGCACGTACGTCGATTTCGAGGGGCCGATAAACACGGATCAACCGCAGTCCGATTGGCTGTGCGAGGCACAGGCGTGCTTTGATCCTGGGCCATACGGAGGTCGCACCACCGGGTTTCCGTATATAAGCAATTTCCATACGAAGGGCAGCGCTCATCATGAACTACACCCCCCAGGTCGAGACCGCCGAGATCTCCGACGCCGACCTCGACAACGTCTCGGGCGGCCTCGTCGGCGGCGTGCTCGGCACCGTCGAGGGCATCGTCCCGGTCGCCGGCACCGTGGGCTCGGTCACCGGTGTCGTCGAGTCCGCCACCGGCGTGAACACGGGCACGGTCACCGGTCTGGCCTCCGGCCTGACCGCCGGTCTCTGAGAGACACGGCAGTACCCCACCGAGCCCCGGAACTGATCGGTTCCGGGGCTCGATGCCGATCGCTGACAGGTGAGGGAAAAGTTCAGTGCAGTTCCGCCAGCAGGCGCTGTCCAAGCTGCAGTCGCCCGAGCAGCTCGATCTTCCGGTGCGCTTCGCCCGCCCGCAGGGCCTGCTCGTCCTCTGCGTCACCGTCGTCGTGATGGCCGCCGCCTGCTTCTGGGCCGTGACCGGCTCCGTCGCCAGCACGCTCGACGCACCGGGCATCCTCACGCACTCCCGCGGCAGTTACATCCTGCAGAGCCCGGTCGCCGGGCAGATCACCGAGGTGCTCGCCGACGAGGGCGAGACCCTGCCCCGGAACTCTCCCCTGCTCAAGGTCCGTACGGAGCAGGGTGAACGCGTCGTCCGTACGATCGACGCGGGGCGGCTCACCTCGATGACGGCCACGATCGGCGCGGTGGTCACCACCGGCGCGGACGTGGCGAGCGTCGAGCGCATCGACGGCGCCGACGATCCGCTGGTCGTCCTGCTGTACGTGTCCGGGAGCAGCGCCGCGTCCGTCCCGGTGGGCGCGTCCGTCGACCTCACCGTCCAGTCGGTGCCCGCCCAGCAGTACGGGGTACTGCGCGGCAAGGTGGCGGCGGCCGGCAGGACGGCGCAGACACAGCAGCAGATCACCCGCTTCCTCGGCGACGCCCAGCTCGGCGAACAGTTCTCCAGGCACGGCAGGCCGTTGGCGGTCCTGGTGGAGATCGAACGCTCGGACTCCACGAAGTCCGGCTATCGGTGGTCCTCGGCCGACGGCCCCCCTTACGCGATCGGCTCCATGACCCTGGCCACCGGCTCCGTCCGTCTCGCCGACCAGCGCCCGATCGATTGGCTGCTCCCGTGACCGCACCACCCCCCTCCCCCGCCGCCCAGCAACTGCCGCCTCCCGGGCGCGGCAGACACCGCCCGGAAGGAGCCCCGGGAAACAGGCGCCGGCCGCGTACCGCCCCGAAGCCCGGACGGGCCAGGGCCGTGCACACCCCCACCGTGCTCCAGATGGAGGCCTTGGAGTGCGGTGCGGCCTCACTGGCGATGGTGCTCGCCCACTACGGCCGCCATGTGCCGCTGGAGGAACTTCGGATCGCCTGCGGTGTCTCACGTGACGGCTCACGGGCCAGCAATGTGCTCAAGGCCGCCCGTAGTTACGGTCTCCAGGCCAAGGGCATGCAGATGGAGCCCGCGGCGCTCGCTGAGGTCCGGGCGCCCGCGATCCTGTTCTGGGAGTTCAACCACTACGTCGTGTACGACGGCGTGGGGCGCCGGCTGGGCCGGCGGGGCGTGCACATCAACGACCCCGACAAGGGGCGCCGGTTCGTGCCCACGGAGGACTTCGACACCAGCTTCACCGGGGTCGTCCTCGTCCTGGAACCCGGCGAGGACTTCCGGCGCGGCGGCCGGAAGCCCGGGGTCATGGCCGCGCTGCCCGCCCGACTGCGCGGCACGAAGGGCACGATGCTGGTCGCGCTGCTGGCCAGCCTGCTGCTGGTGGCCGTCGGGGCGACCCTCCCGGCCCTGAGCCGTACCTATATCGACATGTTCATGATTGGCGAACAGACCTCGCTGCTGGGCGTGCTGTTCGCGGCGATGGGCAGCATGGTCGCCCTCACCGTCGTACTGACATGGCTGCAGCAGGCGAACCTGCTGCGCGGGCGCATCATCTCGTCCACGCTCGGCAGCGCGCGCTTCTTCCGGCATCTGCTCCGGCTGCCGGTCACCTTCTTCTCGCAGCGCAGCCCGGCCGACCTGGTCCAGCGGCTCCAGTCGAACGACGCCGTGGCCGAGACGCTCGCCCGGGATCTCACCGCGGCCGGCGTGGACGGCATCGTCGTCCTCCTCTACGCGTTCCTGCTGTGGACCTACGATCCGCAGCTGACCGTCATCGGGGTGGGTATCGCGCTGCTCAACGTGGTCGCGATGCGCATCGTCGTACGGATGCGGGCCGTCGGTACGCAGAAACTGCGCGCCGACAGCGCACGGCTGACGAACACCTCGTACACCGGTCTCCAGCTGATCGAGACGATGAAGGCCACGGGCGGCGAGAACGGGTACTTCCGCCGGTGGGCCGGGCAGCACGCCGCGACGCTGGAGGAACAGCAGCGCCTCGGGGTGCCGAGCGCCTGGCTGGGCATCGTCGCTCCCGCACTCGCGACGCTCAACAGCGCGCTGATCCTGTGGATCGGCGGGCTGCGAGCCGTCGAGGGCCACATCTCGATCGGCCTGCTCGTCGCCTTCCAGGCGCTGGTGACCCGCTTCACCGCGCCGCTCACCCGGCTCAACGGGGTGGCGGGCCGGGTCCAGGACTTCGCGGCCGATGTGGCCCGTCTCAAGGACGTCGAGAACTTCCCGGTCGACCCGCTGTACTCCCGCCCCGAGCCGGCCGCGAGCACCCGCCGTCTCAAGGGCCATGTGACGCTGGAGGACATCACCTTCGGCTACAGCCCGCTCGACAAGCCGCTGCTCAGCGGTTTCTCCCTGGCTGTGGGGCCGGGGCAGCAGGTGGCACTCGTCGGCGGTTCGGGAAGCGGCAAGTCGACGGTCTCGCGGCTCATCTCGGGGCTCTACAGCCCGTGGGAGGGCACGATCCGCATCGACGGGCAGCGTCTGGAGGACATCCCCCGGGGGGCGCTGGCCGCGTCCGTGTCCTTCGTCGACCAGGACGTCTTCCTCTTCGAGGGGACGGTCCGGGACAACGTGGCGCTGTGGGACCCCTCGGTCCCGGACGAGGCCGTGACCGAAGCGCTGCGGGACGCCGCCCTGTACGACGTGGTGGCCCGACGCCCCCGTGGCATCCATAGCCGGGTGGAGCAGGACGGCCGCAACTTCTCCGGCGGGCAGCGTCAGCGCCTGGAGATCGCCCGGGCGCTCGTGCGCCGCCCCAGCATCCTGGTCCTGGACGAGGTCACCAGCGCGCTGGACGCCGAGACGGAGCGCGTCATCATCGACAACCTGCGGCGTCGAGGCTGCGCCTGTGTCGTGATCGCGCACCGGCTGAGCACCGTGCGGGACAGCGACGAGATCGTGGTCCTGGACCACGGGACCGTCGTGGAGCGCGGCCGGCACGAGCATCTGGTGGCCGCCGGGGGCCCGTACGCCGATCTGGTCAGGGAGCACTGACGTGGCATCCGTACATCCTCTCGCGGGCACGGAGGCCCCCGGGCAGGACCCGGTCATCGGCGCACTGGGCGCGCTCGGCGAGCCGGTCGACTGCACCGGGCTGCGGAGCCTGTCGTTGGAGGGGCCCCAGGTGCTGTGGCTCGTCGTGGGCGGCGCCCTCGACCTGTTCGCCGTGGACGTGGTGGAGCAGGGCCACTGGCACTTCCTGGGCCGTCTCGAACCGGGAACGCTGGTGCTGGGTCCGGTCGAGGGCCCGCAGCACACCCTGGTCGGCCGCCCCCTCCAGGAGTGCGTGCTGCGCCGGATCCCCCTACGTGAGCTGTACCGGCCGGAGTACGCCGGGCAGGGGGCCTACGAGGGGCAGTACCGCAGTCATTACGACACCGGGGACGCCACCCTGAGTCTGCTGGAGCACGCCTTCTCGCTCGGCGTGGGCCGCAGCCAGCGTGTGCTGTTCGAGGCCCCGCTGGACGGGCGGACCACCCTCGACGAAACGGTGGGCGACGACGACATCCTGTGGCTGCCGGTGTCGCCCGGCAGCGTGCAGTACGGCGCCGCGTTCAGCGCCGAGGCCGTGGGTGACCTGCTCGTCGATCCGGCGATGTGGCAGGGGATGGTCAACCAGCAGTACCGCCTGCTGTCGGCGCTGGACCGCTGGATCGAACAGCTCGAGCGCGCGCACGAGGACCGGACCGCGGCCGGGATGAAGGCGGGCGAGGCCGTCCGCAAGGAGGCCGACCATGCACTGCTGACGTCGATCGGCCGGTCCGGGCGAGGTGCGTCGCCTGCGACAGGGGCCTCGGACGACGCGGTGTACGCGGCCTGCCGTCTGGTGGCCGGGGACTCCGGGATCGTCCTCGCGGAGTCCGCGACGGGCGGAGCGGTGAGCGACCGGATCGACCCGGTCGAGCGGGTCGCGGTCGCCTCGCGCATCCGTACCCGGGCGGTGCGGCTCACCGGGCGCTGGTGGCGGGAGAACTCCGGGCCGCTGGTGGGCCACCGGGCCGCGTCCGGGGCGCCGGTCGCCCTGCTCTGGCGCCGTGGCCGCTACGAGGCGGTCAACCCGCTGACCGGGCGGCGCAGCCGGGTCGACAGCGCGTCGGCCGAGGACTTCGAGGAGCGGGCCGTGATGTTCTACCGGCCGCTGCCCGAGCGGCCGTTGGGCAAACGGCAGCTGCTGCGCTTCGGCCTGTTCGGCACCCGGGGCGACCTGCGGAGACTGATGCTGGCGGGTCTGGTGACGGTCGCGCTGGGTTCGCTGGTCCCGATCGCGACGGGCAAGGTGCTCGGCGTGTACGTACCGAATGCCCAGACCGGTCTCATCGTGCAGGTCTCGCTGTCCGTGATCATCGCCGGTGTCGTCTCCGCGGCCTTCATGCTGCTGCAGAACCTCACGATCCTGCGGATGGAGGGGCGGATCGAGAGCACACTGCAGCCCGCCGTCTGGGACCGGCTCCTTCGGCTGCCGACGAAGTTCTTCACCGAGCGCTCCACGGGGGAACTGGCGAGCGCGGCCATGGGAGTCAGCGCCATCCGCCGGGTGCTGTCCGGCACCGGCCCCGTCGTGGTGCAGGCGGGCACGCTCGGGGCGATGAACCTGGGCCTGCTGCTCTGGTTCAGCGTTCCGCTGGCGCTCGCGGCTGTCGGGATGCTGGTCGTCATCGCCGGGGTGTTCCTCACCATGGGCATGTGGGAGCTCCGCTGGCAGCGCCGGCTGGTCGAGCTGGGGAACAAACTCAACAACCAGGCGTTCCAGACGCTGCGAGGGCTGCCGAAGCTGCGGGTCGCGGCGGCGGAGAGCTTCGCGTACGGGGCATGGGCCGGGGAGTTCGCCCGCAGCCGTGAACTGCAGAAGCGGGCGGGCCGGATCAAGAACCTGACGACGGTCCTCAACGCGGTGTATCTGCCGCTGTGTTCACTCATCGTCTTCGTCCTGCTGGCGGGCCCGGCGCGCGGCTCCCTGACGGCCGCCGAGTTCCTGACCTTCAACACGTCCGTGACGATGCTGCTGACGGCCGTCACCCAGCTCACCGGCGCGTTCGTGTCGGCCGCCGCCGTGCTGCCGATGTTCGAGCAGATCAAGCCGGTGCTCGACGAGGCGCCCGAGGTGCGCGGCGCCAGCACGCAGCCGGGCGAGCTGTCCGGGGAGATCGAGGCCAGGAGTGTGTCCTTCCGCTACTCCGACGACGGGCCGCCGGTCCTGGACGACGTGTCGCTGACCGTACGGCCGGGCGAGTTCGTCGCGATCGTGGGACCTAGTGGCTGTGGTAAGTCGACGCTGCTGCGACTGCTCATCGGCTTCGACAAGCCGGCCGCGGGCAGCGTCCTCTACGACGGTCAGGACCTGACTGCGCTCGACCAGGCTGCGGTGCGCCGGCAGTGCGGGGTGGTCCTGCAGAACGCCCAGCCGCTGTCCGGCTCGATCCTGGACTGCATCTGCGGCGCCGAGGTCTTCACCCAGGAGGAGGCGTGGGAGGCCGCCGCGATGGCGGGCCTGGCCGAGGACATCAAGCGCATGCCGATGGGGCTGCACACGATGATCTCCGGCGGCGGCTCGATCTCCGGAGGGCAGCGCCAGCGGCTGATGATCGCCCAGGCGCTCGTACGGCGTCCCCGCATCCTGTTCTTCGACGAGGCGACCAGTGCGCTGGACAACGAGACCCAGCGCACGGTGATCGAGAGCACGCGGTCCCTGCGGGCCACCCGTGTCGTGATCGCGCACCGGCTGTCCACCGTGATGGACGCCGATCGCGTGATCGTCATGGCGGACGGCCGTGTGGTCCAGGAGGGGCCGCCCGCCGAGCTCCTGGCGGACACGACCGGGCAGCTCCATGAACTGGTGCGGCGTCAGATGAGTTAGGAGCACGCGGGAAGGGACCGCAGGCCGCGGCGTGCCGTTACCCCGTACACGCTCGCGCGGGCGCAGATGAACGTGTACCGATGTCCGTCAAACATCCGTTTATCGCATCTCGATGTCCGAGACCTACGATTATCCGGGTCGGACGTGCTGGACCAAGGCTGTTGCATGCCGGTGCAGGAGCCGAGCAAGAAAAAGGGGGACGCCGACATGCTCCGCATCCACTTCGGAGACACGGATCTGGCGAGGACGCGAATCGCCGCCGCGACTGATCCGGTCTGGGAGATCGCCGCGAGTCTGCACCGATTACAGTCACGGAAAGGGCGGTGGGCCTATGCCGAGTGGTACCGGGCGTCACGGCGACAGCTGCGGGAGAAAGGGCTGGAGCGTGTCCTGCGGAGCGTCCTGCTGCCCCTGTACCCGAGGGCCGCGTACTTCCCGGACTTCCTGACCCCCGCCGACGCGGTGGGCGACCTGGCCACGGGAATGGAGTCGATCGTGGCCACGCCGCCGCTCCGGATCCTGGAGGAGATGGCCGTCCTCGACCGGACCGTGGGAGCCCCCGCGTGGGCCGGGCAGCTGGCCCGGCTGGACGCCCGCAAGGAGTTCGTGGGGATGCTGCGCGCCTATTACGACGCGGTTGTCGCCCCGTACGAGGAACGGGCTCAGGCCCGGATCGAGGCGGAGCGGGCAGCACGCTGCCGTGGGTTCCTGGACGGCGGGGTCGAGGGCATGCTCTCCGGACTCGGACCCATGCTGCGCTGGCGTCCTCCCGTCCTGGAAGTCAGCTATCCCAAGCAGACCGCCGACCGGGACCTGCATCTGGGCGGCCGTGGACTCACCCTCGTCCCCTCGTACTTCAACTGGGGCGAACCTGTCACCTTCGCCGATCCTCAACTGCCGCCCGTGCTCTGGTACTCGCTGCTCCACGAACCGAGCCCGCTGGATGCCTCGTACGGCGCCGACGACAGCGCTGACAAGCCCTTGACCTCCCTCCTGGGGCGTGCTCGTGCGGTCGCTCTGCGCACCGCGTCCACCGGCTCCACGACCGCCGAGATCGCCCGTGCCGCCGGAGTCTCGGCGTCCTCGGCCAGCCGGCACGCCACCGCGCTGCGCGACGCGGGCCTCATCACCACCGTCCGCAACGGCCCGGCCGTACTGCACACCCTCACACCCGCGGGGGCCTCCTTGCTCCGGGCTGCCACACGGAAGTCCGGCTGACCACCCGGTTCACGGACCCGGCTCAGGGCCGTCGCCCGCCCGGCCTGGGGGGCTCCACCGCGTCGCGGATGCTGGCGCGGGCGGCCGCGGCGACGGCTTCGGCGGTGATGCCGAACTCCGCGTACAGCCGCGCGTAGTCGGCGGACGCTCCGTAGTGCTCCAGGCTGACGATCCGTCCGGCGTCACCGACCACCTCGCGCCAGCCCTGGCCGACGGCGGCCTCGACACTGACGCGGGCGCGCACGTCGGGCGGCAGCACCTCGTCCTGGTAGGTCAGCGGCTGCTCGGCGAACCATTCGCGGCAGGGCATCGAGACCACGCGTACGGCCAGCCCTTCGTCGATCAGCAGTGTGCGGGCGTCGAGCGCGATCTGGACCTCCGACCCCGTCGCGACCAGGATGACGTCGGGGGCGGTTCCGGAGGCCTCCACCAGGACGTAGGCTCCACGGGCCGCTCCCTCGGCGGAGGCGTGGACGCCGTCGGCGCGGTCGAGCACCGGAAGATTCTGCCGGGTCAGGACGAGACCGGCGGGGCGGTCGGTGTGCTCCAGGATCGTCCGCCAGCAGGTGGTGGTCTCGTTGGCGTCACCAGGGCGGACGACGTCGAGGCCCGGGATCGCGCGTAGCGCGGCCAGGTGTTCGACGGGCTGGTGGGTGGGGCCGTCCTCGCCCAGTCCGATCGAGTCGTGGGTCCACACGTAGGTGGCGGGGAGCTTCATCAGGGCGGCGAGGCGGACCGCGGGACGCATGTAGTCGCTGAACGTGAGGAACGTGCCGCCGTAGGGGCGCGTCAGGCTCTGCAGCGCGATGCCGTTGAGTACGGCGCCCATCGCGTGCTCACGGATGCCGAAGTGCAGGGTCCTGCCGTAGGGGCCACCCGTGAACTCGGTCGTCTGCCGGTCGGCGGGAACGAACGAGGGCTCGCCGTCCATGGTGGTGTTGTTACTTCCCGCCAGGTCGGCGGAGCCGCCCCACAGCTCGGGCAGGACCGGTGCGAGGGCGGTGAGCACGTTGCCGGACGCCTTTCGGGTGGCCATGCCCTTCGCGTCGGCCGGGAAGTCCGGGAGGGCGTCGGTCCAGCCCTCGGGCAGCTCCTGCTCCCGCAGCCGGTCCAGCAGGGCAGCCCGCTCCGGGGCGGCGGTCCGCCAGTCCTCGTAGGTCCGCAGCCAGCGTTTCCGGGCGTCCGCACCCCGCTCCCCCACGGCCCTGGCGTGGGCGAGGACCTCGTCCTCCATGGGGAAGTACGTCTCTGGGTCGAAGCCGAGGAGCCGCTTGACGTCGGCGACCTCGCCGTCCCCCAGGGCCGCTCCGTGGGCCTTGCCGGTGTTCCTCTTCGTCGGGGCGGGCCATCCGATGATCGTGCGCAGCGTGATCAGCGACGGCCGGGACCGCTCCGCCTTCGCCACCTCGATCGCGTCGAGCAGGGCGTCGACATCCTCGACGTAGTCGCCCGTGCGGGTCCAGTCCACGGTCTGCACGTGCCAGCCGTACGCGGCGAAGCGGGCCGGCACGTCCTCGCTGAACGAGATGTCGGTGTCGTCCTCGATGGAGATGTGGTTGGAGTCGTAGAAGGTGATGAGGTTGCCCAGCTGCTGATGGCCGGCCAGGGACGCGGCCTCGGACGCGACACCTTCCATCATGTCGCCGTCGGACGCCAGCACGTACACGTGGTGGTCGAACGGGCTGGTGCCCGGCGCGGCGTCCGGGTCGAGCAGACCCCGCTCGCGGCGTGCCGCCATCGCCATCCCGACGGAGGCTCCCATGCCCTGGCCGAGCGGACCTGTGGTGATCTCGATGCCTCGGGTGTGCCGGTACTCGGGGTGGCCCGGGGTCGCCGAGTCCCAGGTCCGCAGCGCCTTCAGGTCGTCCATCTCCAGGCCGTAGCCGGCCAGGTAGAGCTGGATGTACAGCGTGAGGCTGGTGTGGCCGCAGGAGAGGACGAAGCGGTCCCTGCCCAGCCATTGGTCGTCGGCGGGGTCGTGCCGCATGACCTGCTGGAACAGCAGGTAGGCGAGCGGTGCCAGGCTCATCGCCGTACCGGGATGGCCGTTGCCGGTCTTCTGGACGGCGTCCGCGGCGAGCACCCGTACGGTGTCCACTGCGCGCAGGTCCACATCGCTCCACCCCGCCCGCTCAGCCAGCGGCCGGGCGAGGCCGGGGTCCCGTGACGCGGTGCTGCCGGAAGAGGATCGTTCGGGCGCCATGGTGTCGTCTCCCTCGGATGTCGCTTCTCGGTCGGTACGACGGGCCGTCCGGTGCGGCCGGCCACCTTTCGCATCCTCTGTTTTCGCGCTGTCCTCCGCACCCGGAGCGGGACCGGCGGTGCGGTGGAGGGTCCCGCCGCCCGTTCGCCCATCCGCAGACGGCGCCCCCGCCGTCAGGCTCGGCGGGACCGAGAGCCGGACCGGCAGTTCCGCCGCCGCCCTCACTACGGACGAGCTCGGCTCACACCACCGCCACGCGGGTGAAGCGGGCCGCTGTGTGCAGTTCGGACTCGATGCTCTGGGCCGTGAGGCGGAGTTGGGGCAGCACCTGATCGAGGCACGCGTCGATCGTCCGGCTGCTGCTGTGCATGGCGACGTTGACGGCCGCGACCGCGGTTCCCTCCCGGTCCCGTACGGGTACGGCGATCGAGCGCAGGCCCGCTTCCAGCTCCTCGTCGACCAGGGCGTACCCCTCTGTTCCCACGCGTTCCAGCACGGCTTCGAGTTCGGCCCGGCGGGTGAGGGTGTGGGGGGCCAGGGGCCGCAGCTCCGCGTGGTCGAGGAGGGGCCCGAGTTCGGCGGCGGGCAGGTCGGCCAGCAGGACGCGGCCCAACGACGTGGCGTAGGCGGGGAAGCGGGTGCCGACAGTGATGTTGACGTTCATGATGCGATGGGTGGCCGCACGCGCCACGTACTGCACCGAGTCGTCCACGAGCACGGCGAGGGACGTCGAGTCATGGATCCGCCCTGCCAGTGCGGCGAGGTGCGGTTCGGCGATCCGAGGCAGGGTGATGCGGGAGAGCGGCGGGTATCCGAGTGCCAGGACGCGCGGGGTCAGCCGGTGGTCACGCCCGTCGACCGCCACGTAGCCGAGGTGTTCCAGGGTGATCAGCGCGCGGCGCGCGGAGGCACGGGACAGGCCGGTGGCGCGGGCGACGGCGCTGAGCGTCAGGGCGGCGCCCGTGTCACCGAAGGCGGTGATCACGGTCAGGCCCCTGGCGAGGGACTCGACGAACTCCCGGCCCAGTTCCTGCTTCGAGGCCGCCGTCCATGAGGCGAGGGGCCCCTGAGCGGGTGCGGAGCCGGTGGAGGGCGCGGCGCGCAGTCGGCCTTCCATGGCTTCGGCGGCGTCGCGCAGCCGCGCCAACAGGCGGTCGCGAAGCCCCCGCGCACTGTGCCGGCTGGTGTGGCTGACCACGCCGAGTACGCACGCGATACCTCCGGCGGGGTCCTGTACCGGCACGGCGAGGGCGAGGAGGCCGGGTTCGATCAGTTGGTCGTCCAGCGCCCACCCGTCGGCCCGAGCCGCGTCCACCCGTTCCGCGAAGGTGTCGTCCGCCGGGTGCGGACGCGGCGGCAGGGACGGGAAGCCGGCGCCCGGCGGGTCGGAAACCCGCCTCTCCCGCCAGGCCTGCCACTCCGCAGGCCCCCAGAGGGTGGCGAAGACCGCGCCCGGGGCGGTGCGTTCGGCGGGCAGCAGATCGCCGATGCGGAAGCTCAGGGACATCGCGCGGCGCCGGGTGGCCTGGTGCACGAAGCGGATGTCCCCGCTGTCGGGCACCGCGAGCGACACGGACTCGTCGAGCTCGTCCGCGAGGGCGTCCACCAGGTCTCCGAGGAGCCCGGGGAGCCGGATCGAGGACAGATAGGCGTTGCCCAGCTCCATCAGGCGCGGCGCGAGGGTGACGGTCCGGCCGTCGAGGCGGACGTATCCCGTCCGGGCGAGGGTGAGCGTGACCCGGTCGACCGTGGAGCGGGCGAGTCCGGTGGCGCGTTCCAGGTCACTGAGGCTGAGGGAGCCGTCCGCGTCGGTCAGCCGGCGCAGCACGGCGATCCCGCGCATGAGCGGTGCGACGGCCTCCGTGGGCGTCTCCGCGCCGGGCCCGGCGGTGCTGGTCGGTGGCATCTGTTTCTCCAGTCGGGCGTGTGCACCAGGTGTCAGGGCCGTTGACAGAGCTCTGATCCGGGCGGCAGACTCTTCCATCACAGTGAAGGAAACTTCACCATGCGAACACTAGCGGATGGGCGGTTCCATGGACAAGGTGGTCACGTCAGCGGCGTCGGCCGTCGCCGACGTGCCGGACGGCGCCTCGGTGGCAGTGGGTGGCTTCGGCCTCAGCGGTGTGCCGAACGTGTTGATCGACGCCCTGTACGCGAACGGCGTCAGCGGGCTCGGTGTCGTATCCAACAACTGCGGAGCGATGGACACCGGTCTCGCCGTACTGCTGTCCGCCGGCCGGATCAGCCGGGTGACCGGCTCGTACATCGGCGGGAACAAGGAGTTCGCCCGGCAGTACCTCGGGGGTGAACTGGAGCTCGAACTGATCCCGCAGGGGACCCTGGCCGAGCGGCTCCGCGCCGGCGGGGCCGGCATCCCGGCGTTCTACACCCCCGCCGGGGTGGGAACGCAGGTCGCCGACGGCGGGCTCCCCTGGCGCTACGACGGCGGGGGCGGGGTGGCGGTGGCCTCCCCGGCCAAGGAAGTACGCGACTTCGACGGCACCGAGTACGTCCTGGAGCACAGCATCCGCACCGACTTCGCCCTCGTCAGGGCGGCGAAGGGCGACCGGCACGGCAACCTGGTCTTCAACAGGTCCGCACGCAACTTCAATCCGCTCGCCGCCATGGCCGGCCGCATCACCGTCGCGGAGGTCGAGGAACTGGTCGAGCCCGGTGAGATCGACCCGGACCATGTGCACCTGCCGGGCATCTTCGTGCAGCGGGTGGTCGCACTGACCGCCGAGCAGGCCGTGGACAAGAAGGTCGAGAAGCGGACGATCACCGAACGGGAGGCACAGGACTGATGGCCTGGAACCGGAACGAGATGGCCGCCAGGGCGGCCGCGGAGCTGCACGACGGCGAGTACGTCAACCTCGGCATCGGACTGCCGACGCTGATCCCGAACCACCTGCCGCAGGGCGTGCACGTCGTCCTGGAGTCCGAGAACGGCATCCTGGGCACCGGCGCCTTCCCGTACGACGAGGACGTCGATCCCGATCTGATCAACGCGGGCAAGGAGACGGTGACCGTCCGCCCGGGCGCCTCGTTCTTCGACTCGGCGCTCTCCTTCGGCATGATCCGCGGCGGTCACATCGACGCCGCCGTGCTCGGGGCGATGCAGGTCTCGGCCCGGGGTGACCTCGCCAACTGGGCCGTGCCGGGGAAGATGGTGACCGGCATCGGCGGAGCCATGGACCTGGTGCACGGTGCCCGCCGCGTCATCGTGACCATGACGCACACCGCCAAGGACGGCAGCCCGAAGATCGTCGAGGAGTGCAGCCTGCCGCTGACCGGCAAGGCGTGTGTCCACCGCGTCATCACCGATCTCGCCGTGCTCGACGTGACCGACGGCGGCCTGGTCCTCGTGGAGACCGCCCCCGGGGTGAGCGCCGCCGAGGTCCTGGAGAGGACGGCCGCTCCGGTCCGCAGGGCCGAGAGGGTCGCGTCATGAGCTTCCGCCCCCGCGACGTGTACGTCGTCGGGCACCCCCTCGGCGCCTCGGGAGCCCGCCTCGCGGGGCTCGATCGCCCATCAGCTCAAGGCCGCCGGGTCCGGAGTCGGCGTGGCGACGCTGCGCATCGGCGTGGGCCAGGGCTCCGCGCTGGTGCTGGAGCGATAGGAGCCCCGGCGCCCTGCACTGCCCTGCACGCCTGGTGCGCGGGTCTCCCGTCCCGATCACGCGCTCGCCGGGCCCGGCCGGCCGGCCGTGGCGGCCTCTCCCGAGCGGCGGAACGGGCGTGCCGGATGAATGATGAACAGAGGCTGTGGTACCCCATCCGTCCGGCCTCCTCGCCGCTCGGACCGGGCACGGGGTTCCGACCACGAAGCAGAAGGCATTGAGCGCATGACCTCCCAGACCGCGACGCCTGCGGCGGACCGGGAACCGCCCGTGCGGCTCCCGTCGCCGGACTGCACGGAAGACGTGATGACGGCGAGCGCGGGCGGAGATGCCTACGCGAGGACGAGGGCCGCCCGATGAGTTCCGCGGACGGGGCGCTCGAGATCGGCTTCATGCGCGCGGTGTTCGACAGCCTGGGCGCGGGGGTGTTCGTCACCGACACCACCGGTCGGATCGCCGCGTGCAATCCACGCGCGGAACAGCTCCTCGAGCGTCCGCAGGGGCAGATGCTCGGTCACGACATACACGCTCTGCTGCACCGCCGGCGGGACGGGGGCACGGTCCTACGGAGCGAGTGCCGACTGCTGACCGTGCTGCAGGACGGCAGACCGGCCGAGGGAAGCGAGGAGTTCTTCCTTCGTGGGGACGGCGCCCTGGTGCCGGTCATCTGGGCGGCCACTCCGTTGCGGCACGCGGGGCGTGACGAAGGCGCGGTGTTCGTCTTCCACGATTTCAGCCTGCACCATGACGCCGCCGAGCAGACCGCGGCCCACCTCGCCGCTCTGGAGGGACTCACCGCACGACTGACGATGGTGGCGGAGGTCTCGACCGTTCTGATCTCCACCCTGGAGACGCCGCAGATGCTGAACAGGCTGGCGGGGCTGCTCGTACCCGACATGGGTGACTGGGCGGCGGTCGACGTGCGTACGGCGGGGCAGCAGGGTGAGATGCAGCGCGTCGCCGTCCGCGCCTCCGGTGGCCGGATGGCCGCGGAGACGCTCGTGGGACCGCTGCCGCCCGTGCCTGAATCCACGCGTTCACCGGTCGTGCAGGCGCTGCGAAGCGCCGAGCCCGTCGTGCTGGACGCGGACGCCCTCACGGAAGCGCCGGACAGTCCGCTCGCGACCGCGCACCGGGAACTGTTCGACCGGCTGGGAGGCACCTGTGCCGTCGTGGTGCCCCTGCACACCCGGCGGCAGGTCTTCGGCGCACTGACCGTGGCGCGCGTCGCCCCGGGCTCCTCCTACACCGACGACGAGGTCTTCGTACTCTCCGACATCGCGCGCCGCGCCGGCCTCGTCATGGAAGCCGCGGAGCTGTTCGAGCAGCAGCGCCACGTCGCCGAGACCATGCAGCGCCAGCTCCTCACTCCGCTGCCGCAGGTCGACCACCTGGAGCTGGCGGCCCGTTATCTGCCCGCCGAGAGCGCCGCGGAGATCGGCGGGGACTGGTACGACTCCTTCCTCCTCGACGACGGCGTCCTGACGATGGTCATCGGGGACGTCGTCGGCCATGACCTCAAGGCCGCCGCCCACATGGCCGAGGTGCGCAACATGCTGCGCGCCCTGGCCTGGGACCGGAGGGAGCCCCCCAGCCTGATCATGCGCCGCCTGGACGAGGCCATCACCCACACGAGCGACGCTCCCATGGCCACCTGCGTCTTCGCACGCATCGAAGGTAAGGAGGGCGGGCCCTGGCAGCTCCACTGGGTCAACGCCGGCCACCCACCGCCGCTGCTGATCACCGCCGACGGGCACACGAGCTTCCTGGAAGGCGGTCACGGTCCGCTCCTCGGTCTCAGCTCGGCCCTGCATCTGGGGCTGGGATGGACCGACGCCCACGCGGATCTCCCGCCGCAGTCGACCCTGCTGCTCTACACCGACGGGCTCGTCGAGAGCCGCACCCGTGACATCGAAGCCGGCTTCGCCACGCTGCGCCGGCATGCCGCGGCCCTGGCCCGCCGCGACATCGAGGACTTCCTCGACGAACTCCTGAGCCGCATCGACCCCAGCGGCGACGATGTCGCCCTGCTGGTCCTGCGCACCCCGCCGGCGGGCGTCGGCGCCGGCGACGCGGCACCACCGCGGCATGCGCACAGCCCGGCCGCCCCCGACCGCGGCGCCCCCGGCTCACGTGTCGAGGACACGCCCGTCAGGGACACCTCCGAACCGGCCTTGCCCGAAGCCCCTGGCCCGCCTCGTCCAGGCCGGCCCCCGGATCCACGCCCTGCCGGCCGCCGCCCGCCGCGCTTCCCACCGCAATCACCTGCTCACCTGATCCGGTGGCGCCGAGACGTCGAGCCGGGGCATACCCCCGCCAGGAACACGTCCGGGGGGGGCGGCACGCGCCACCCCCCGGCACGCCGGAACGTCCTCAGCTCTGGGGACGGCTGCCGTGGTTCGCGCCGTTCTTGCGGCGGGCCTTCTTCTTCCGACGTCGCTTCGAGGACATCGAACCTCCTCATTCGGTAGATGATTTGCGCACTATCCACCGGATTATCCACCCCGGCGATCACAGAGCCCCTTACCCGCCGACGCGGCGGCAAACATCCGGGGGCGGTACGAACGGGTGGCGTACGTCACGGCACGCGACAGCCGGTTCACTCCGCGCACCCGCTCCTCAGGGCCCTCCGCAGACTGATGCTCCGGCCTCCATGGACAGTCGCCGACCTGCTGTGGTGTGATCCGTGCGGATCGAACACGTCACGCCTTCCTCCGCTCGGTCACCCGTGGGTCCCCGCATCGCCACGGCGAGCACCCGGGTCCCGTCCCCCCAGGCTCGAAAGTTCCGTACACATGCAGAAGACCAAGGCCGCACTCTGGGAATTCCTCCAGGGACTCGGCAAGACGTTCATGCTCCCGGTGGCCCTGCTCGCCTTCTGCGGCATCATGCTGGGCATCGGCTCCTCGCTCTCCAGCGAGGCCGTCACCGACAACCTCCCCTTCCTGAAGGCCGAGGGCTTCCACCTCGTCTTCACCTGGATGGCCAACACGGGGCTGGTCGCCTTCACCTTCCTGCCCGTCCTCTTCGCGATGGCGATTCCGCTCGGCCTCGCCCGCGAGGACAAGGGTGTGGCCGCGTTCTCGGGTTTCGTCGGCTTCGCCGCCATGAATCTCGCGGTGAACTTCTACCTCACCGCCACGGGCGTCGACTTCGAGGACGAGAAGGCGATCGCGCACTACGGCATAGCCGATGTGCTCGGCGTCCAGTCCATCGATACGGGACTCCTCGGAGCCGTGGCCGTTGGCATCGTTGTCAGCCTCCTCCACCAGCGCTTTCGTGCGCAGCGGATGCCTGACGCACTGGCCTTCTTCGGCGGGTTGCGCTTCGTCCCGATCATCTCCGCCCTCGTCCTGAGCGTGCTCGGTCTGCTCATCCCCGTGGTGTGGCCGACCTTCAACGGCTGGATCACCGCCGTGGGCCGCGGCATCGGGCACACCGGCGTCTTCGGGCCCTTCTTCTTCGGTATGGGCGAGGTCCTGCTGCGGCCGATCGGGCTGCACCACATCCTCGTGGCCATGTTCCGGTTCACCGACGTCGGCGGTTCGGGGGCCGTGTGCGGGGACAACGTCTCCGGGGCGCTGAACATGTTCTACGCGCACCTGGACTGCGCGGGCGCGCCGAACTCCGCCGTCACCGACGCGACGCACTTCCTCTCCCAGGGCAAGATGGCGTCCTACCTGGGCGGCCTTCCGGGCGCGGCCCTCGCGATGTACCACTGCGCTAACAAGAAGATGCGCCCGGAGATCAAGGCCCTGTTGGTGTCCGGCGTGGTGGCCTGCGTGGTCGGCGGTATCACGGAGCCGCTGGAGTTCCTGTTCCTGTTCGTCGCGCCGTGGCTGTACGCCATCCACGCGGTGCTGGTCGGACTCGGCTTCCTCACGGCGGCCCTGCTCGGCGTCTTCATCGGGAACACCGACGGCAATGTCATCGACTGGCTGGTCTTCGGCCTCCTCCAGGGCTCGTCGACCAAGTGGTACCTGGTGCCGGTGATCGCGGCCGTGTGGTTCGCCGGGTACTACTGCCTGTTCCGCTGGGCGATCACCCGCTTCGACCTCAGGACTCCCGGCCGCGACAAGGAAAAGGACGACGAGGACGGTGAGCCCGTCGCTTCGGACGCGGCGGCGGAGCCCGCGCGAGAGCTGGTGGCAGGGAAGTACGACGCCGTCGCCATCCTCGACGCGATCGGCGGCGCCGACAACATCCGGTCGCTGGACAACTGCATCACCCGTCTGCGCATGACGGTGCAGGACGCGGGACGGGTGGACGAGGCCCGGCTGAAGAAGCTCGGCGCCGTGGGCGTGATCAAGCTCGACGGCCACACCGTGCAGGTCGTCATCGGGCCGCAGGTCCAGTCGGTGAAGGACGCCATCGCCACCATGATTCCGGTGGGCTGACCATGCCTTCCCCTTCCCCCGCCTACGGCTTCGACGCCCCGGTGGACCGGCACGGCACCTGGTGCACGCAGTGGGACTACGTCGAGGACCGTTTCGGCGTGCCGGATCTGCTGCCCTTCACGATTTCCGACATGGACTTCGAGACCGCCCCGGAGATCCTGACCGCACTGCGCGGCCGGCTGGACCACGGTGTGCTCGGCTACTCGCGGTGGCGACAGGAGGACTTCCTCTCGGCGATCGTCCACTGGTACGCGACGCGGCACGCGACGGCCGTCGATCCCGAGTCGATCGTCTACGCGCCGTCCGTCGTCTACCAGGTGTCGCAGCTTCTCCGCCTCTGGTCGGACCCCGGTGACGGTGTGGTCACCCACACCCCCATGTACGACGCGTTCCCCAAGACCGTGGCAGCCCACGGGCGGCAGCTGCGGGAGTGCCCGCTCGACGACTGGGAGGAACTGGAGCGGCTCCTGGCACTGCCCGACACCGCCGTGCTGCTGCTGTGCTCACCGCACAACCCGACGGGCAGGGTCTGGTCCGAGGACGAGCTGGGCCGGATGGCGCGCCTGTGCGCACGGCACGGCGTGGCCGTCATCAGCGACGAGATCCACTCCGACCTGGCACACGCCCCGCATGTGCACCGCCCCTGGGCCCGATTCGGCGGTGAGGGCCGGTGGGCTGTGGTCACCTCGGCGTCCAAGTCGTTCAACATCCCCGCCTTGACCGGTAGTTACGGAATCATCGGGGATCCCGCGTCGCGGGACGCCTACCTGCGGCAGCTCAAGGAGGCGGACGGCCTGTCCTCCCCCGCCGTGCTGTCGCTGGTCGGGCACATCGCCGCGTACCGGGAGGGTGCACCCTGGCTGGACGCCTTGCGCGCGTATCTCGCGGGCAGCCTCGCGATGGTCGCCGACCGTCTCCGCGGTGAGTTCCCGCAGCTCGGCTGGGAGCCCCCGCAGGCGGGGTACCTCGCCTGGATCGACCTGCGGCCGCTCGGGGTCGACGACACCGCCCTGCAGCGCGAGCTCGTCGAGGTGGAGAAGGTGGCCATCATGCCGGGCGCGGCCTACGGCTCCCCCGGGCGGGTACGGCTCAACGTGGGGTGCCCCCGGTCCAAGGCGGAGACGGGTGTCGAGGCCCTGGTACGCGCGCTGCGCCGGCTCACACAGCCGGGGCAGGCGGCGGACCTCCGCCCCGGTCAAGGCTGAACGATCGGAACCTGGGGCCAGGTCACCGAAACCGTCACCGTCACCGGGGCAGTCCCACGCCGCACACCCCGCGGGGTGCCGGCGACATGGCAGGCGCCGAAGGCCGGCTGAATGACCTGCAGCAGGCCCTCGGAGGGTGTCCCGTTCTGCGCGTTGGCGTCCCAGCCGTTGGTCGTATCGAGGTCGCCGCCGGACTCGCGCATGAGGGTGCGGCGCAGGTCCTCGTAAGTGCCCGGGACCCCCTTGGCCGCCATGATCTCGGAGGACTCCCGGATCCGGCGGAGGTGATCGGCGTGTGCGGCAACGCCCGGCATCACTACGCGACTACGTAGTACGGGTACGAGGCGTCGGTCGGCCTTCCCGCCGTGAACGACCCCCGGCCCGCGCGCAGGGAACGGCATGGCCGTGGCGTGTACGTGTTCCGGGCGCTGCAACGCCCGGTGCCCGCCCCAGCCACAGAACTAGACATTAATTATGAATACATCTTGACAGGGTGCTGGTCCGCGCTGACGATGAACCCACTTCCCCCAGCTGCATACGCAGGAGCCGCCTGTCATGTTGTCGTTGCACATCCGAAGGCCGTCCGCACCGCTCTCCGGGCACCTGCCGATGGGAAGCACCGAAGGGACTCCGCACGCCGTGTCGGTGGACAGCCGTCGGGTGCTCCGCGCCGGCGAGGCGTGGATCCCCGTCATGGGCGAGTTCCACTTCAGCCGCTACCCGGCAGCCGAATGGCGCGAGGAGCTGCTGAAGATGCGCGCGGGCGGCATCGACCTCGTGGCGACCTATCTCTTCTGGAACCAGCACGAGGACCGGCGCGGCACCCTGCGCTTCGACGGAGACCTCGACGTACGCCGCTTCGTCGAGCTGTGCGCGGACCTCGGCCTGGCCGTGGCGGTGCGCATCGGCCCCTGGTCGCACGGCGAGTGCCGCAACGGCGGCTTCCCCGACTGGCTGGCGGACGTCGACTGCACGCCGCGCACCGACGACCCGGCCTACCTCTCGCTCGTCGAGCCGTACTACGCCCGGATCGCCCACGAGCTGCGCGGCCTCGCGCACGACGAGGGCGGCCCGATCGTCGCCGTCCAGGTCGAGAACGAGCTGTACGACCAGCCCGCCCACCTCGCGACGCTACGACGCATGGCCGAGGACGCCGGTATCCGGGCCCCGCTGTGGACCGCGACCGGCTGGGGAGCGGCGCGGCTCCCCGAGGACGTCCTGCTGCCACTGTACGGCGGCTACCCGGAGGCTTTCTGGGAGGACGCGCACGAGGGCTGGACGCGGGACATGCGCCGCCACTACTTCTTCACACCCATCCGCGACGACCACGCCATCGGCGCCGACCTCCGGAACTCAGCGCCCAGCGGCACGGGTCCGGACGACCGCCGCTACCCGTACGCCACCTGCGAGCTGGGCGGTGGCATGGCCATCGCCTACCACCGCCGCCCCACCGTGCCCGCCGAGGACATCACCGCACTGGCGCTGGCCAAACTCGGCAGCGGCTCCGTGTGGCAGGGCTACTACCTGTACCACGGCTGCTCCCAGCGCCTGGACCACACGGTCCCCAACCAGGAGTCCCACGCCACGCATTACCCCAACGACCTGCCGAGGGTCTCCTACGACTTCCAGGCTCCCCTCGGCGAGTACGGGCAGGTTCGGCCGTCCTTCCACGCGCTGCGGCTCCAGCACCTCTTCCTGCGGGACTCGGGTGCCGCCCTCGCCGGAATGCCGCTCGTCCTGCCCGACACCGAACCCGACGGACTCGACGACCGGACCACCCTGCGCTGGGCCGTCCGGTCGGACGGTGAGCGAGGCTTCCTCTTCGTCAACAACCACCAGCCGCACGAGTCCTTGCCGCGGCACGACCAGGTCAGCTTCCGGGTCACGCTCGACGACGGCCGCGCCGTCACCCTCCCCGAGCGGCCGGTGACCGTGCCCTCCGGAGCGCACTTCGTCTGGCCGATCGGCTACGACCTGGGCAACGGAGTCCGGCTGGACTGGGCCACCGCCCAGCCCGTCACCCGGCTCCACATCGACGGCGTCCCCCTGGCCGTGCTCGCCGCCACCGCCGGAATCCCCGTGAGCCTCGCCCTGCCCGCCGGGCTGCGCGTCGAAGGACCGGCCGAGGTGACGGCAGGCGCGGACGCCACCCTGGTGTCGGTGCCGGAACCCGGAACCGGCGCCGTGCTCACGGTCCACGGCCCGGCCGGCCCCGTGCGCGTACTCGTGCTCGACGAGGACCGGGCACGGTCCGCGAACCGGGTCCGCGTCTGGGGCGAGGACCGCCTCGTCCTGTGCGACGAGCTCGTCCTGGCCGACGGCCCCGAACTGCGCCTGCACACCGCCTCTTCCGCCCCCTCGTTCGGCCTGCTGCCGGCACCCGCCGCGCTCGCCGGCCCCGGCCTCGGCGCCCCTGAGTCCGACGGGGCCTTCACCCGCTGGACGCTCGGCCTCCCGCAGGCGACGTACGAACCCGTGGTGACATGCGTGCGGGCCGACGCCGGAGCCCCGCCCGCACGCACCGGTGGACCGCACAACCGCGCCTCGGCCCCCAGGGACGAGGACTTCGACTCGGCTTCCGTCTACCGGATCTCCGTGCCCCGAGAGGCCTTCGAGGGCGAGGGCGAGGTGCTGCTGCGGCTCTCCTTCACGGGCGACGCCGCTCGCGCCCGCGTCGGCGGCCGGCTCGTGGCCGACCACTTCTGGTACGGACCCGACTGGGAGATCGGCCTGCGACGGTTCGCCGACGAGGCCGTCGAGCACGGCATCGAGATCCGCCTGCTTCCCCTGCCCCGCGACAGCAAGGTGTACGTCGACGCCTCGGTCCGTGCCGGACTCGACGCCGCGCAGGGGACGGCCGCTCTGCACGCGGCCCGTCTGGTACCCGTCCGCCGGGTCGCCGTCCGTTCCGCCGGCGCCGTCCAGAGCTGACCGCCCCGCTCCCCCGTACATCCGACCCACGGAAGGCGCGCTCCGCCATGCCCACCCCCCTGCCCGCCCATCTTCCCGCCGCCCTCACCATCTCCCTGTGGGACTTCAGCTGGTACACCCGCACCGGCCCCGGCGAGCCCTTCGCCGATCTCGACCGCGCCTTCGCCGAAGCGGTCGAGCGCGGATACAACACCGTCCGCGTCTGCGCCATGCCGCTGCTTCTGTTCGGCACCGGCCTCGACACCAGCAGACTCCGGCTCGGCCCCCTCGGCGGTGCGTACGGGCAGCGGGTGCGCTGGTACGACGTACGCGGCACCACCGAGATCGACGCCCGCGCCCACCTGCTCGCCCTGTTCGAGGCGGCCAGGCGGCACGACTGCTTCGTCATCCTCTCCAGCTGGGAGTACCAGCAGTCGCCCTCCTTCGCAGGTGACCGGGCCTGGTTCGACGCGATCACGGCGATCGAGCCCGAGCGTCGCGCGGAGGCACTCGCCGACGCGCTGGCCGGCCTCATCGACTTCCTCGCCGACCACGACGGCCTGGACGACCGGATCGCGTTCACCGAGCTGCACAACGAGGTCCAGGCAGGGCGTCTGGCCGAAGGGCTCACCGGCGACGACACCGTCGTGGCCCTGCGTCCCCGGCTGGAACGGGGCCTGGCCCGGTTCCGTGAGCGGCACCCCGACCGGCCGGTCACCGTCAACTACGCCGAAGTGCCCGTCGGTTCGATGCGCGGCATTCCCCGGGACGTCGACGTGGCCGTCTTCCACCCTTATGTGTACGGCGTCCTGGACGAACTCCTGGACGCCTACGCGCTGCGCGACCCCTCCCGCCCCTTCCCCCAGGAGCGTGCCGCGCGGGAACTCCTCCGCCCCGGAGCACCCGACCTGGAGGACTGGGCCCCGCCCGAGGAGGACCGGTGGCGTCTCGAAGCGACCGTCGTGGGCCTGCGCGAGGTCTACCTCCACGACTGGTGCGACCCGGTCCTCTTCGACGCCTGGCTCTACGACCGCTACGCCGTCCACCGTTCCGCGATGGAGGCGAAGCTCGGCATCTGGATCGCGGCCGCGGCCGACTGGTCCGCCGAGACGGGTGTGCCGTTCGTCTTCGGCGAGGGCTGGGTCGGGTACACGCCCCTGCACGGCACCTTCGAGGAGGGCCCGGTCGGCGCCGCGTTCTGCCGCCGCGCCGTCTCCGAAGCCGCCCGGGCCGGGGCGCGCGGGGCCGTCGTGTGCTCCAACGCCGCCCCGCAGCACCCCATGTGGCAGGACATCCGCCTGCAGCAGGAGTGCAACGCCCTGCTGCGCGCCTGACCCCACCCGTGTGCGACACCGCGCCGCGCTCAGCCTCCGGTCACGGTCTCCGCGTCGGCGGTCGCCTTGTTGAGGAGCTCCAGCATCGCGGTGTGCGCGCCTTCCTCGTCGCGGTCCCTGACGGCGTCCAGGACCGCGCGGTGGCTGGGCACGGGATCGTCGTCCTGCCGGTGTGTGTGCACGAGACGGTCGCGCTCCCGCAGCCCGGGCTCCAGCAGCAGATCGAACCGGGCCAGCAGGTCGTTCCCGGTCGCCAGGAACAGCGCGCGGTGGAAGGCCGTGTCGGCGGCGGCCGCCACGTCGGCGTCACCCTGTGCCGTGCTCATGGCCGCCAGCGCCTCCTCGAGGGCGGCGAGATCCCGCTCGCCCCTGCGCCCGGCGGCGTGCCGTGCCACGGCCGGCTCGATGATGGCACGCACCTCGGCGAGGTCGCCGAGCAGCTTCGCGCCGTTGCCGCTCGCCACCCGCCAGCGGATCACGTCGGCGTCGAGGAAGTTCCACTCGCGGTCCGGCTGGACGAACGTGCCGCGCTTCTGACGGGAGTCGATGAGCCCCTTGCCGGCGAGGACCTTCAGCGACTCCCTCATCACGGTGAGGCTGATGTCCATCTCCTCGGCGACGGACCGTACCTCGATGGTGTCCCCCTGCGCGATCCGTCCCGAGACGATCCGGTACCCCAGGGCCTCCACGACCTGACCGTGTATGCCCCTGCCGACGTAGGCCGCCATGGCCTGCCTCCTCGTCCTGGTGAAGCCGTACGGGCGGGCGCACGGCGCGTTGCAGGGCCCACCATGCCTGGTCGGTACGGCCCCGGGCGCCCGGCCCCCGGGACCCGGAGGGCTCTGTGAGCAGCGACACCATTGAACCATCAGAATAATTCATATTTAATAACTCCGCTTGCCGCTTCGACCACGTCCCCCGGCCCCCACCGGGCCCAGGAAGGAACTTCGATGAGCACAGCCCCCGGTGTGCCGACGACGCCACGCAGCGCGCTGCCATGGGTGGAGCGCATGGGTATCCCCCGACCCCTCATGTGGGGTTATGTCGCCGTTCTGATCTTCATGATCGGCGACGGGGTCGAGTCGAACTACCTCGAGCCGTATCTGCGGGACAGCGGCTTCAGCTCCTCCGGCGCTGGCCTCGTCATCAGCGTCTACGGCGCCTTCGTCGCGATCGGCTCATGGCTCTCCGGCGCGCTCTCCAACCTGTGGGGCCCACGCCGTGTGATGCGGATAGGCGCGGTGCTCTGGATCGTCTTCGAGGTCCTCTTCCTCACGGTGGCGCTCCCCAGCCACAACCAGGTACTCGTCTACGTCTTCTACGGGCTGCGTGGCATCGCCTACCCGCTCTTCGCCTACGCCTTCCTGCTCTGGATCCAGCTGACCGCCCGCAAGGAGCTGCGCGGGTCCGCCGCCGGCTGGTTCTGGTTCGCCTACAGCGCGGGCCTGCCCACCATCGGCTCCGGCATCGCTGCCGTGAGCATCCCCCTGCTCGGCGCCTACGCCACGTTCTGGCTCTCCCTCGGGCTGGTCGTGGTGGGCGCGGCGATCGGTTCGTTCGCCGTACGGGAGGTCCGCGGCACCCGCCCGATGGTGGACACCTCGGCGCCCGGTTTCACCGTGCGCGGTGAACTCGTGCGGGGCGTCAGCGTGCTGAAGCGCCATCCGCGCATCGGCGTGGCCGCGGTGGTCCGGATGATCAACACGACGCCGTACTTCGGGTTCTTCGTGTTCCTGCCGTCGTTCTTCACCGACGACATCGGCATCAGCGAGTCGAAGTACCTGGCGCTGGTCACCTTCATGGGGGTCATCGGCATCCTCGCCGACCCGTTCTTCGGCAAGCTCAGCGACCGGCTCGGCTGGCGCGACACCATCGCCTGGGCCGGCGGCGTCGGCTGCGCGGTCGGTGTGGCGCTCGTCTACTGGGTCCCTCAGCTCGCCCCGGGCAACTACACGGTGGCGCTGCTGGCCACGGTCGTCTACGGCATCATGCTCGCGGGATACATCCCGCTGTCCGCCCTGCTGCCGTCCCTGGTGCCCGAGGAGGACAAGGGCAACGCGATGGGCATCTACAGCCTCGCCGCCGGGCTCTCCACCTTCATCGGGCCGCTGACGTACTCCGTCGTCGATCCGCTCGTCGGCCACACCGGCGTCGTCCTCGTCTACATCGGCATGTACCTGGTCGGCGCCCTGCTGACCTGGCGCTACCTGGACGTGCCCGAGGACCCTGGTTCCCGGCGCACCCGCGGCGCCTCACCCACCGCGCCGAAGGACCTCCTGTCGTCCTGACCCCGCCCCCGGGTCCGCCGTAAGTCACCCCGCACGCAGCACCGAAGCAACGAGGAACATCATGAGCACACACACCGGCACCGCTGACGGCCCGACGATGGTCGGCGCCTTCCTGCCCGGCGACGGCACCGTCGACCTGCGCGAGACGCCGCGTCCCCGCGCCGGCCACGGCCAGGTCGTCCTGCGCACGCGGGCCTCCGGGGTCTGCGGGAGCGACATCCACTACATCTACAACGGTCACATCGGCGAGGGCGGTGCCGCGTACGACAACGTGGTGGCCGGCCACGAGCCCGCGGGCGAGGTCGTCGAGGTGGGTCCCGGCTGCAAGCGGCTCGCGCCCGGTGACCGGGTGGCGGTCTATCACATCTCCGGCTGCGGCCAGTGCGACGAGTGTGCCCGCGGGTACTTCATCGGCTGCACCTCCGAGTCCCGAGCCGCCTACGGGTGGCAGCGCGACGGCGGCCACGCCCCCTACGTGCTCGCCGACGAGAACACCTGCGTCCCGCTGCCCGAACCGCTGACGTACGTCGACGGCGCGTTCATCGCCTGTGGCATCGGCACGGTCTACGAGGCGCTCTCCAGGATCGCGGTGAGCGGCGCGGACCGTCTGCTGGTCACCGGGCTCGGCCCGGTCGGCGCAGCCGCCGCCCTGGTCGCCCGGGCCTTCGGCGTGACGACCGTGTACGGCGC
This sequence comes from Streptomyces sp. NPDC005794, assembly GCF_042871445.1. Lineage (NCBI taxonomy): Bacteria > Bacillati > Actinomycetota > Actinomycetes > Kitasatosporales > Streptomycetaceae > Streptomyces > Streptomyces sp. NPDC005794. The sequence continues at coordinate 421,731 of NZ_JBIAIN010000002.1, read as the reverse complement.
AGAGGTGGTTCCGGAGCGCATGGAGTGGGCACGTTCCCTCGGCCTGTTCGACGAGGTGCTGGACTCGTCGGACGAGCCGCTCCGGCGGGTCCACGAACTGACGGGCGGCACCGGTGTCGAAGCGGCTGTCGACTGCTCCGGCCACCCCGGGGCGCGTTCCCTCGCCCTCAAGGCCCTGCGGGTACGCGGCCGGCTGGCCCTCGTCGGCGAGGGCGGGCAGATGACGCTGGACGTCTCGGACGACGTCCTCCACAAGCAGGTGCAGATCTCCGGCTCCTGGGTCACCTCCGTCCAGGGCATGACCCGGCTGGCCGAAATGCTGGCCCGGCGCGAGCTGCACCCCGAGCGGCTGGTCAGTGACCGCTTCCCGCTGTCGGAGGCGGGGCGCGCCTACGAGGCAGCGGCCGGCCGCGCGGCGGGCAAGGTCTGCCTCGTCTTCGAGGACTGATCCGGCCGGTCTGCCGGTTCGGCGTGCCCAGGTTCGGTGTGGGCGGCCGTCGTACTGCGCCCGTCGCCGTCCGTCCCCCGCATGACCCGGACGGCGGGTGGCCTCCCGGCCCCCTGCCGTCCGGCCCCGTTTCCCCAGGAGTACGTCTGTGAACAGCACATCCGCACCCGCACGTCGCACCGCCGGAGGGCCGGTGCGCGCCGTCCGTCGGGCCCGCACCGGGCACGAGGTCGTGGAGGTGGACAACGGCCTGGTCCGCCTGGTGATCGCGCCCGCCCTGGGCGGTCGTATCCTCTCGGCGGTCCGCGACGGGCAGGAGTTCCTGCACCGCGATCCGGCCCTCCTCGACGAGGAGCTGAACGCCCGCGACCCTCGGACCGTCGGCCCGCACGACGGGCCGATGTCCGCCTGGCACAACTGGGGCGGCGACAAGACATGGCCGGCCCCGCAGGGCTGGTCGGGACCGGCGGAGTGGGCCGGCCCCCCGGACCCCGTACTCGACTCGGGGCCGTACGTCTGCGCGGTGGACGTGGCGGACGACGGCTCGCGCGCCGTCGTCACCCTCACCAGCGCGGACGACCCGCGTACCGGCCTCCGCCTCACCCGGCGGATCACTCTCGATGCGGGCCGGAGCGACTTCGGGCTGCGGCTGACGGCCCTCAACACGGCCGGAGAGAGCGTCCGCTGGGCCCTCTGGAACGTCACGCAGTTGCCCGGGCACCCGTCCCGGCAGCCGGGCGACGGTGTGTGGCTCGGGTCGGCCGGATCGGGTGCACCGGAATCGGTCGACCTGGTCGCGGGCACCGGGCGCCCGCACGTCGAGCGCCACGGAGGCGTCCTGCACCTCCCGGCGCAGGACGTGGTCGGCAAGGTCGGATTCCCCGACGCGGCCGGGTGGATCGCCCATGTGGGCCCGTCCGGCACCTGGACCTGCAGCTTCCCCGTCGACCCCACCGCCCCTTACACGGACGGTGGTTCGCGGGCCGAGGTCTGGATGGAGCATCCGCTGGAGAAGCCGCTGGAGCACCTCGGCGGGCTGCGGCCGAGCCACCGGGTCGTGGAGTGCGAGGTGCTCGGCCCCTACCTGGAGCTGGCTCCGGGTGACACGACCGAGCTGGACTGCGCCGTCTCGCTCGGCCCACGCCTCGGCGCGGTGACCTCCGTGGGCCGGGACGCCTGGTGGAGCGAGCCGCTCGCGTACACGAGGGGAACGGTGACCGGCATCTGTGTGCCGATGGGCTCGGGCCCGGTCGACGTGCTGCTGCGGGACGCGGAAGGCCGGGTACGCGAGACACGCGGCCTCGGCTCCTGCGCCGCGGGCGCACCCCTGGTCCTGGACCGCGTGCCGGCGGCGGACCCGGCTGCCGTCGTTCTGGAAGTGCGCTGCGGACCGGACGTACTGGGATCGGTCCCCCTCGCGGAGAGCTGACCCCCGCTCAGCGCAGGGCGGTCCGGTACGCGGCCGTCGGAAGGCCCGGTACGTCGACCCGGGCCCGGAAGACCGCGCCGTCGAGCGGCCCGGGTGAGGAGAGCCCCACCCGGGCCGTGGTGACGAAGAGAGTGCGCCGGTCGTCCCCGCCCAGGCATACGCCCGCGGGCTGGGCGACGGGCAGGCGCAGGACGGTGTCCAGCGTGCCGTCCGGCAGGTAGCGGCGGACCTCTGCCGCGCCCCAGACGGCTGTCCAGAGAGCGCCGTCGGCGTCCACGGTCATGCCGTCGGGGCTTCCCCCGTCGATCCGGGCGAACTCCTCGGGTGTACCGAGACCGCCGTCACGCGGATCCACGGGGAAGCGCCGCACGAGACCACGGGCGCTGTCCGCCAGATACATCGTGGTGCCCTGCCGGTCGAACGCGGGGCCGTTGGGGATCGTGATGCCGTCGAGTACGCGCGTGACCGAGCCGTCGGGGCCGACCCGGTGGAGGGAGCCCGCTCCGGGTGTCCCGTCGTACGCCATGCTCCCGGCCCAGAACCGGCCGTGCGGGTCGGCGCATCCGTCGTTCATGCGCATCGCCGTCGCCGCACCGTCCTCGGGGGTGGCCAGCCACCCGGTGTCCGTGCCGGGGCCCAGCAGGCAGATGCCCGTACCGGCCGCCGCGATCCAGCTGCCGGGACGTCCCTCGACCGGCGCTACCGCGCCCAGGGGTACGTCCAGGCGGGCGAGGGTCCTCAGTGTGGCCGCGGCCCCCTTCCCGTCGGGTGTCAGGAGGCGGCCGGTGAGGATGTCGACGCAGACGAGCCTGCCGTCGACCCAGCGGATGCCCTCGCCCAGTTCCAGCCGGTCCGGGAAGTTCAAGGGGGTCAGGACGGTCATGGTGGGCTCTCCGAGCTGTCGTGGGCGGGCAGTCGCGGGTGGGGCCGGTCAGCGGATCGCGGTGCCCGGTGCGGCGGCGAGCAGGCCGAGTTCGTCGCGCCGCGGCAGTCCCTCCCAGTCGCCGTCCGAGGCGACGGCGAACGCACCGAGTGTGTTCGCGCGGTCGAGACGCCCGGCCGGCGGAAGCCCGTCGAGCAGACCGGAGAGGTATCCGGCGCAGAACGCGTCCCCGGCTCCCACCGTGTCCCGTACGTGCACGCGCAGAGCGGGGAGGGAGTGCCGGGCCTCCCGGTCGTGGAAGGCGGCTCCTTCTCCTCCGCGCTTGACGACGACCTCTCGCACTCCGGCGTCCAGCAGTGCGTCGACGGCGCGCTCCTCCCCGTCGGAGCCCTCGGTGAACGCATCGGTGACGACCGGGAGTTCGTCGTCCGAGGCGATCAGGACGGTGAGGTGCGGCAGCAGCGGTCGGATCGCCCTGCCCGCCTCCTCGGCCGTCCAGAGCCGCAGCCGGTGGTTGACGTCCAGGGCGACGGTCCATCCCTGGGCGTGGGCGTGGGCGGCTGCCGTGCGCACCGCCTCCAGGGGGCCGGGGCCGAGGGCACAGGTGATGCCGGTCAGGTGGAGGATCCGGGCGCCGGCACCGAGTGCGGGCGCGACGGCGGCGGGGGTGAGCCGTGAGCCGGCGGAGTGGCTGCGCCAGTAGTGGACACGGACGAGGTCCGCGACGCGTCGCTCGCGGAGCATCGCACCGGTGGGGGCCGTGGCGTGGGTGGCGGCTCGGGTGATGTCGACGCCTTCGCCGCGGAGCGTACGCAGGACGAGGCGCCCGGGCTCGTCGTCGCCGACGAGGCCGGCCCAGACGGCGTGGTGGCCCAGCCGGGCCAGACCGATGGCGACGTTCGACTCGGCGCCGGCGACGGTGGTCCGGGCCTGCGCGCCGACCGCCAGGGCGCCGGGCAGCTGGGCGGCGAGCATGGTCTCACCGAACGTCAGCACATCGGCGGACGCGGCCTGCCTCTCGGGTGCGGCGGTCACGCCTCCTCCCGCGTGTGTCCGGCGCAGAGCGCGACGAAGCGGCGGGCGCGTGCCCGCAGGGCGGCCAGGTCGCCGCCGCGCGCGGCGTCGCCCACCAGCGGCGAGCCGACACCGACCGCGACCGCGCCGTGGGCGAGGTACTGCTCGGCGCCGGCCAGGTCCACTCCTCCCACGGGGACGAACGGCATGTCGGGGAAGGGGTCGCGCAGGGCCTTGAGGTAGGCGGGGCCGCCGAGCGAGGCGGGGAACAGCTTGACGGCGTCGGCTCCCGCGTTCCGGGCCGCGACGGCCTCGGTCGGAGTGAGAGCGCCGGCCAGAACCGGCAGCCCGGCCCGGACCGACGCGGCCACGGCTTCGGTGAGTGCGGGGGTCACGATCCAGCCGGCCCCGGCTTCCTGGGCGCGGGCGACGTCGTCCTCGGTCAGCACGGTGCCCACGCCGACGACGGTTCCTGGCCCCACCTCGGCGGCGGCTCGGCGTACGACTCCGAGGGCGTCGGTGGTGTTGAGGGAGACCTCCACGAGGGCCACGCCCTCCTCCGCGAGGGTCAGGACGGTGCGCAGGGCGGCGTCGGGATCCGGGCCGCGGACGATGGCGGCCAGGCGCGTGCGGCGGAGCACGGCGGCGAAGGTGGCACTGTGCAGAGGGGTCAGCGAATGCATGTCGTTCACGTCCAAGAGGGTCGCGGGGAGGGCGTGCGGTCGGGACGGGTTCACCATTCGGCGAAGGAACCGTCGGCGTGGCGCCAGAGCGGGTTGTGCCAGTCCTGGACGGTGTTGTCGGCGGCGCGGACCGCTCGTTCGTCCACCTCGATGCCGAGACCGGGGGCCGTGGTCCGCAGGAGATGCCCGTCGTGGAAGTCGAGCGGCGACGTGTCGACCAGGTAGTCCAGCGGGCCCGCGCCGACGTTGTAGTGGATGCCGATGCTCTGTTCCTGGATGAGGAAGTTCGGGGTGCTGAAGGCGATCTGCAGACTGGCGGCGAGCGAGACGGGCCCCAGCGGGCAGTGCGGAGCGAGGAGCACGTCGAAGGTCTCGGCGAGCGCGGCGATCCGGCGGACCTCGGAGATACCGCCGGCGTGGGAGAGATCGGGCTGGATGACCGCCACCCCGGCCGTCAGCGCGGGGAGCACCTCCGTGCGCGAGTAGAGCCGTTCCCCGGTGGCCAGTGGCACGGGCGATCCCGCGGCCAGGTCACGCAGCCGGTGGGTGTACTCGGGAAGTACGGGCTCCTCGACGAACAGCGGGTTGTACGGGGCGAGGTGCGGCAGCACCTTGGCGGCGTTGGCGACCGTGAACCGGCCGTGGAAGTCGACGGCGAAGTCCCTGTCGGCGCCGAGCGCCTCGCGTGCGGCGGCGGCTCGGGCGACGACCTCGTCGATGTCGCGGGTGGTCGCCAGCCGGTTCATCCGCCCGGAGGCGTTCATCTTCACGGCGGTGAACCCGGCCTCGACCTGCTCCCGCACGGTATCGGCGATCTGAGCGGGCTCGTCCCCGCCGACCCAGGTGTAGGCCCGCACCCGGTCGCGCACCGGGCCGCCGAGCAACTGGTGCACGGGTGCGCCGTAGACCTTGCCGGCTATGTCCCAGAGCGCCTGGTCCAGTCCGGCGACCGCGCTGGAGAGGACCGGTCCACCACGGTAGAACGACCCCTTGGTCATGGTCTGCCAGTGGTCCTCGATCCGCAGCGGGTCCTGCCCGACGAGGAGCTCGGACAGCTCGTGCACGGCGGCGCGGACCGTGGCGGCGCGGCCCTCGACCACCGGCTCGCCCCAGCCGACGACGCCGTCGTCCGTCTCGACACGGCACAACAGCCAGCGGGGCGGCACCGCGAACGTCTCGACGCGGGTGATCTTCATGCTTCTCCTTGGTACGGCCGGGTGCGGCCGGGCGGACGGGCGCACCGGGGCACGGGCATCCTTCGTGGCGGGAGGGCGCGGGGTTCAGGCGCTGGTCTTGTAGGCGCTCCAGCCGCCGTCGACGACCAGCGAGGCACCGGTGACGAAGGAGGCGTCCTCACTCAGCAGGAAGGCGGTCGCCCCGGCGACCTCTTCGGGCCGCCCGAGCCGCCCGGCCACGGTCTGCTCGGCGCTGCTGCGCCGGTCCTCCTCGCTGATGCCGTCCCAGGCGCGGGTGAGCACGGGGCCGGGCAGCAGGGCGTTGACGCGCACCTCGGGTCCGTATTCGACGGCCAGCTGCCGGGCCAGACCGGTCAGTCCCGCCTTCGCCGAGGCGTAGGCGGGGCGCCCCGGCAACCCGACGAGGGCGTGGACCGAAGAGATCAGGACGGCACTGCCACGAGTGGCGCGCAGGTCGTCCAGGCAGGCTCGGAAACCGAGGAACGCGCCGGTCAGGGTGACACCGAGCTGCTGGTTCCACTGGTCGAGCGTCGTGTCGTGGGCGGGTGCGACGCGTACGGCGTAGGCGTTGGAGACGAGCGCCGAGACGGGGCCGTACGCCTCGTGCACGGCGTCCAGCGCGGACACCCAGGCGCCCTCGTCGCTCACATCGGTGCGGTGGAAGAGGGCTTCTCCCCCGGCGTCCCGGATGGCACGGGCGGTGCGCTCGCCCTCCGTCGCGTCGATGTCGGCGACCAGGACCCGGGCCCCCTCGTCCGCGAGACGCCGGGCGGTGGCGGCGCCGATCCCCCCGGCCGCTCCCGTGACCACGACGGCACGTCCGTCGAAACGGCGCGCCCGCACGGACGTCTGAGGGTCTGTGGACGGCATGGGGCGACTCCGGAAGCTGCGGCGCGGACGGCGTTCGGGCGGTCGGTGATGCCCGGGGACAAGCGGTCGGTGATGCCCGGGGACAACCACCGATGTTATTAAATATGAATTATTGCGGGAGGCCAATACATACACCTGAGGTCCTCCTCACAGCGGATCACCCGCCCGATGCCGAAGCCGACGCCCCTCCCCCGGCATTCGGGCGACATCGTCCCCGGGTTCAGGAGGCGGCCGCCCTCGGGTTCGGCGCCGAGCGCTACATCAACGAGCGGGTGCTGCTGGAGGCCGAGCGGCTGCTGACCCACACGACGCGACCGTAGCCACCGCGCGAGGTCTGCGGCTGGGGTCCGGGTGCCGGGTGGTACTGGCCTTCCTATGTCCGCGCACCCAGGAAGGAACGTCCCTGGTCGGTTTCCCGGCGCGGCCCGAGCATGGATCACGGCGCAGGAAGTCCGGGCGGGAAGCCGCTTCCGCGCCGTCCGCGCAAGAATCCTCATACGTCGAAACGGAAACGAACATGACCACCTGGTTCATCACCGGCGCCTCTCGCGGATTCGGTCTGGAGATCAGTCGTCAGGCGCTGGAACGCGGCGACAGCGTCGTGGCCACGGCGCGCGACCCCGAAGCGGTGCGCGAGGCTCTGCCCGGCCATGGTGACCGCCTCCTCGCACTCGCGCTGGACGTCACCGACGAGGCCCAGGCACACGACGCCGCCGCCTCCGCCGTCGATGCCTTCGGCACCATCGACGTCCTGGTCAACAACGCCGGACGCGGACTGCTCGCCGCGGTCGAGGAATCCTCCGACATCGCCGTCCGCGCCCTGTACGACACCAACGTCTTCGGACTGCTCAACGTCAGCCGCGCCGTGCTGCCGGTGATGCGCAGGCGGCGAGCGGGACGCGTGCTGAACCTGAGCTCGCTGGGCGGCTTCGCCAGTTCCGCGGGGTTCGGCGTCTACTGCTCGACCAAGTTCGCCGTGGAGGGGCTCTCCGAGGCCATGCGCGAGGAGCTGGCCCCGCTGGGCATCGACGTGACCCTCGTGGAGCCCGGGTACTTCCGCACCGACTTCCTCGACCGGACCAGCCTGCACACCGAGGGCCGCCTCATCGACGACTACGCCCCGAGTGCCGGCGCCGTACGGGACTCCGTCCCCGGCCTCAACCACACCCAGCCGGGCGACCCCGTCAAGGGCGCCGCAGCCGTACTCGTCCTCGCCGACGCGAAGAATCCGCCCCTGCGCGCCCAGCTGGGCAGCGACTGCGTAGCGGAACTGGACCGCAAGATCGCCCAGTTGCGGGAGGAGTCCGCTGCCTGGCGGCACCTGGCCCTGTCCACCGATCACGACGACACGAGGGCCGGTGCCGCCTGACCTGTCGTCTGCCTACCATCGGAGGCGGAGGAAGGACGGAACATGACGGAGCTGGGCGAGTACCTGCGGGCATGTCGCGCACGGATCACCGCGGAACAGGCGGGCATGCCGACGGCAGGCCGACGCCGTGTGCCGGGGCTGAGGCGGGAAGAGCTCGCCGCGCTGGCAGGCGTCAGCGTGGACTACGTCGTCCGTCTGGAGCAGGGACGCGCGAAGTCCGCGTCGCCCGAGGTGCTGACCGCACTCGCCCGCGCACTGAACCTGCGCCCGGACGAGGAGGAGTACCTGCTGCGCTGCGCGGCCATGAACTCCGCTGCGAGCAGGACGCGTTCCGCAGGTGCCCCCGCGTCATCGGTGTCCCCCGCGACCCGTGTGCTGCTGGACAGCATGACGGGCGTGCCCGCTCTCGTCCTCGGCAGGAGGATGGACATCCTCGCCTGGAACAGCCTGGGCGCGGCCCTGTTCACCGACTTCGCCGCGCTGCCGGCTCGTCAGCGGAACCACATCCGCCTCGCGATTCTCGATCCCGGGGTCCGCGGCCTGTACGCCGACTGGGAGAAGGTCGCGAAGGAGTGCGTCTCCTATCTGAGAATGGAAGCGGGCCGCTATCCGGACGACCCCGCACTGGCCCGGCTGGTCGGAGAGCTGTCCTTGAAGGACGCCGACTTCCGCCGCTGGTGGTCGGACCACCACGTCCGCGCCCAGAGCTACGGACGCAAGAGGTTCGTCCACCCCACCGCGGGCGAGCTCAGCCTCGACTTCCAGGTGTTGGACGTACGCGGCACGACGGACCAGACCCTGCTCGTCTACACCGCCGAGCCCGCCTCCCGGTCGGCGGAAGCCCTCAGCTTCCTGTCCGGCTGGGCCGGCTCGCCGCGGAACGCCCCACAGGAGTACCCCTGAGGCGCGCTCATGGTTTCGGCCGGGCCTTCTGCCGTGCGCGGCGCTCCTCGGACTCCTGCATCTCCAGGATGCGGAAGACGTGGGCGCTCGCCCGTTTGCGCGCGCTCCCGCTGGTGAACAGCGCCGCACCCGCGACCGCGGGCGGCACGGCGAGGATGCCGATCCCGAGCAGCTCAGGCCAGTCCCGTTCGACGGCGCACAGCCGGTGCACGTCCTCGCTGTACGGCGTGTCCTTGCTGTGCGTGGTGTCCTCACTGTCGTGGAACAGCGGGGCCTCACAAGCGACTTCGTCGAAGGCGCCGTCCGGCGCGCTGAAAGGCATCAGCAGCAGGTAGCCCAGCCAGAGGAACAGGGCTGCCGAGATCACCATGAGGCCGGCACCCCAGCTCTGCTGCCGTCCGGCCCAGCGGTCGAATTCCTGGCGGGCGGGCCATTGCATGTGAAATCCCCCGTTACTCGTCCGGCTCGCGTGCTCCGCCGGAGATCGTACGGGTGTCGCACCGTGCACGGCGCCGGCAGGGGCGCGTCATCGCATTCCGGCCTGGGTCCGGGGCAGTCTCGTGGCCCCGGCGGCGGCCAGCAGACAGAAGCCGAGCACCCACCAGAAGGTGTCGGCGAACGCCCATGCCACGTCCGGGCCACGGGCGGAAAGCCGGCTCTCCAGGACCACGGCGAGGGCGGCCGTACCCACCGAACCGCCCACGGTGTTCAGCAGGTTGAGCGCTCCGGACGCGCGGGGCAACTGCTCGGGCTCGATGCGGCTGTAGACGATGTTCATCACGGGCGCGCCGACCATCGCCATCCCGAGGCCGCGGACCGCGAGCGCCGCGGCGATCGCCGCGTCCGGGACGTCGTGGCCCAGCTGGGTGAACGGAACCGTCCCCGCCAGGATCAGCACGATGCCGGTCACCACCAGGGTGCGCGGCGCGACCTTGTCGATGGTGCGCGTGACCAGGACCGAACCGGCGGCCGCGCCCAGCCCCTGGGGGGCGAGGAGTAGCCCGGCCTCCCACGGCGAGAGCCCCCGGCCGGTCTGGAAGTACAGCGGCAGCAGGAACATCGTGCCGAACACCGACGCGCCCAGGACCAGCAGCGCGAGGGCGGCGGCGCCGAAGGGCGGCCGGGCGAACAGCCGGGGGTCGACCAGCGGGGTGCGTCGGGTCCGCAGCCCGTGCACGGTGAAGCCGGCCAGCATGGCCAGCCCCACCACCACACCGGTCACTGCCGGGAGGGTACGGCCCTGGGCCACCTCGGTCAGCCCGTACACCAGCACGGCCAGGCCCGGCGAGAGCAGCAGGGCCCCCCGCAGGTCGAACGGCGTGCGCCGTGTCGACGGCGGCACCACGGGCACGTAGCGGCGGGCGAGCAGCACGGCGAAACCGCCGATCGGCAGGTTGATCAGGAACAGCCACGGCCACGACGCCACTTCGAGGACGGAGCCGCCGACCAGCGGGCCGAACACCGGTGACAGCAGCGGGACGACCGCGACCACACTGATCACCCGACCGGTGCGGCCCGGGCCCGCGACGCGGGCCAGCAGCGCCTGCCCGGTCGCGGGCAGCAGCCCGCCGCCGAGCCCCTGGATCACCCGGAAGACGATCAGGCTGGCCGCCGACCAGGCCAGCGCACACAGCACCGAGCCGAGCAGGAACACGCCCACGGCGACGAGCCAGGTCCGCCGCCCGCCGAACCGGCCGGCCAGCCAGCCGGACGCGGGCACGGCGGCCACCACGGCCAGCAGGTAGGCCGTGGTGACCCACTGGATCTCCGCGACGGACGCGCCGAACTCGTGGGTCAGGACGTCGATGCCGACGCTGACGATCGTGCCGTCCAGCGTGGCCATGAACGTGCCGAGCACCAGGATGAAGGCGACCCGCAGCAGATCCCGGTCCACCCTCTCAACGGGCGGTGCGACGTCCCCGGTCATCGGTCCTCCAGGAGGGCGCGCACATCGCGGTCGAGGTGTTCGTCCAGCGTGCGGAGCAGGTCGAGCAGATCCTCGGCGAGCCCGTCGACGTCCGCGCCGTACCGGTGGGCGAGCACGCCGGTCCAGCCGTCGCCTTCCGGCATGACCGTCAGGGTCACCGGGTGGTGCGTGGCCTCACGGAAGCGGGTTCCGACGACCCTGAGCCCAGGGGCGGGTTCGCGGAGGCGTTCCGGGTCGACCGGGTAGTTCTCGAACACCACCATGCTGTCGAACAGCCTGTGCCGTCCCGTCAGGCGTTCCAGATCGGCCAGGGCGACGTGCTGGTCCTCCACCAGGGCCCGCTGCCGGGCCTGGAGGCCGGCGAGCGTCTCCGCGAGGGTGCCGTCGAGCCGTGCGCGTACGGGGACGGTGTTGGCCAGCAGCCCGATGATCTCCTCGACGCCTTCGAGCTCGGGGGGACGGCAGGCGACCATGGCGCCGAAGCAGACGTCCGTGCGGCCTGAGCGGCGGGCGAGCAGCACCGACCAGGCGCCCTGCACCAGGGTGTTGCGGGTCAGACCGCGCCGTGCGGCGAGGTCGGTGAGGTCGGCGACCAGCACCGGGTCGAACGCGATGACCTCGGGTGCCAGCCGTTCCGGACCGGGCCGGCCGCCGCTGAGGTAGTCGCCCTCGGGCAGTCCGTCCAGCTCGGCCGCCCAGGCGGAGAGGTCGGGCTCGTGGTCGGCGCACCAGCGCAGGTACCCGGAGAACGGCACGGGGGCGGGCAGGTCCGGTGCCCCGCCCCGGAGCCGGGCCGTGTAGAGGGCGAACAGCTCGGTGAGGATGCGCGGGGCGGACCAGCCGTCGGAGAGCACGTGGTGGGTGGTGAGGACCAGGTCGGCGCGGTCGCGGCCGAGCCGGATCACGGTCAGGCGGACCAGCGGGCCCTGACCGAGGTCGAAGGACTCGGCCAGGTCGGCGGCCAGCACCTCGTCGGCCGGTCCGTCGGTCACCCGGAAGTCCGGCCGGGGCGACACGGGGATCACCGCCAGGGAGGCGGGGAACACGGCGCCCAGGTTCGGGTGGCGGGCCAGCAGGTCGTCGCCCGCCGCGCGCAGGGCGTCGATGTCGAGCGGACCGGCGAGGGAGAACGCCGACTGCACGGTGTACGGGTCGGGGCGCTCGGTGCGCGAATGCCGCAGCATCACCTCCTGCAACGGGGTGAGCGGCTGCACCTCGGCGACCTGGCGGCCGGACCCGAGCTCCGTGATCTCCGGTACGGCGGCGGCGCGCAGGAGCGCGGTCCGCAGGTACTCGGCCAGGTCGTCGATCTCTGCGGCGGTGAACAGCGCGGAGGGCCAGGTGATCCGGACCCCGAGCCCGTCGTCGCGTACGAGGGCGTTGACCATGAGGCTGTGGGACAGGGGCATCGCGTCGGAGCCGCCCGAGCCGAGTGGATCGGCGTCCGGGGGAGCCTGCCACGGCGTCTCCTCGGCGGGTGCGCCGGGGTAGCGGCCGAGGTAGTTCCAGGCGACCTCCGGTTCCACGGGGTCCAGCAGGCCCGCGGCCGCGAGGACGCCGTGGCCGAGGCCGTCGCCCTGTGCGCGGAGCCGCTCCCTGACCGCCTGCACGTCGTCGTCGGCGTCGAGCAGTACGGGGTGGACGGCGGTGAACCAGCCGACGGTCTGGGACAGGTCGACCTGCCGCGGGCGGCCGTGGCTCTCCAGTGCGACCAGGAGCCGCGGCGTCCCTCGCCAGGCCCGTACCGCCTGGGCGAGTGCCGTCAGCAGGACGGCGTCCGGTGTGGTGCGGTGGGCGGCGGGCAGAGTCGTGATCAGTGCGCGGGTCGATTCGGCGTCGAGCCGGATCTCGTGGTGCGTCGCGGTGGCCACGGTGTCCCTGGCGGGATCGAGCGGACGGGTGAGTGCCGGGGTGGCCTTCATCCGCTGCCAGTGCGGCAGTTCGGTCCGCCGGTCGGCGTCGTGCAGGGAGCGCGCCCAGCCGAGGAACGACTGGCCGTGCCGGGCCAGCGCCCCACCGGAGTGGGCGTGTTCCACGTCGTCGAGCAGCACGCGCCAGGACACGCCGTCGACGACCAGGTGGTGGGCGAGCAGGACGAGCCGGCCCGGCCGGTCCCGCCCGGCGTCCACCCACACCGCGCGCAGCAGCGGACCGGTGCGCGGGTCCATCGACTCCCGGGCCGCCATGGTCGCGGCATCGGCGGCGGCCCGCAGGCCACCGTCCGCCGGTACGCGGGTCAGTACATCGGCCCCGGTCACCCGGCCGACGGCCGGGATGCGCAGCACGTCGTCGGCCAGGTGGGCCCGCAGCACGTCGTGCCGGGCCAGCAGCGCGTCGAGCACGCCCTGCCAGGCTGCCTCGTCGCCTCCTGGCGGGACGCAGATCTCCACCCACTGGCAGAAGCCGTCGGCTGCGGATCCGGCGCGGCGCAGCAGGTCCCGCATGACCGGAGTCAGCGGCGCGTCCCCGACGGCGGGTGCCTCGGCGCCGTCGAGGTCGCGGGTCCGGGCGGCTATCCCGGCGACCGTCTCCCCTTCGAAGACGTCGCGTGCGTTCAGGCCGAGCCCGTGGCGGCGGGCCCGCGACACCACTTGCAGCGACACGATGCTGTCGCCGCCGACGGCGAAGAAGTCGTCGTCGAGGCCGATGTCGTCGGTGCCCAGGACCTCACGGAACACACCGAGCAGCACCGCTTCGGCCTCGGTCGCGGGTTCGCGCCGCGCCGCGGCCGTGGTCTCGGGAGCCGGCAGGGCCGCGGCGTCGAGCTTGCCGCCGGGGCCCAGCGGCAGCCGGTCGATCGGGACGAGCTCCGTCGGCACCATGTGGTCGGGCAGCTGCTCCGCCAGGTGGGCGCGCAGCCGTGCGGTGTCGAGGTCGGCGCCGTCGGTCGGGATGACGTAGCCGACGAGCCTGCCCTCCCTCGTGATCACGACGCCGGCGCGTACGTCGGGATGGCTGGTCAGGGTGGACTCGATCTCACCCAGTTCGACGCGGAACCCGCGGATCTTGATCTGGTGGTCGGCGCGGCCGAGGAACACCAGCTGTCCGTCCGGCCGCCACCGCACGAGGTCGCCCGTGCGGTAGACGCGCTCCCCCGGCGGGCCGAACGGGTCGGCGACGAACGTCGCGGCGGTCAGGCCGGGGCGGCCGAGGTATCCGCGGGCCAGGCTCGGCCCGCCGAGGTACAGCTCGCCCGTCACGCCGACACCGACCGGCTGGAGCCCGCCGTCGAGGACGTACGCGCGGACGTCGGGGTCCGGGCGGCCGATCGGCAGCGGTCCGGTGTCGTCCGGGTCGTACCGCCAGGTCGTGGAGTTGATCGTGACCTCGGTCGGCCCGTAGGCGTTGAACAGCGCCCTGCGGCCCCGGCCCCAGCGCCGTGCCAGTTCGGGGTCGAGCCGCTCGGCGCCGACGACGAAGAACACGTCGGGGTCGACGGTGCGGTCGTCGGGCATCGCGGCCAGGAACGAGGGGAGCAGGTTCACCCCGGTCACCCGGTGCTCGACGATGTAGTCGAGGAGTTCGTCGCCGGGGACGCGCACCTCCTCGGGTGCGATCACGGACGTACCGCCGGAGAGCAGCGGCACCATGGTCTGCCAGAACGCGACGTCGAAGCTGGTCGACGCGAAGTGCAGGTAGCGGTCGTGCTCGGTGATGCCGACGACCTCCTCCTGGAGCGCGATGAGGTCGGGCACGCCGCGGTGGGTCACGCCGACGCCCTTGGGCCGCCCGGTGGTTCCGGAGGTGTAGATGACGTAGGCGAGGGCGTCCTCGGTGAGTGCGGCACGCGCCTGGGCCGGGTCGGTGTCCGGCATCGACGCGAGCGTGGCCGGGTCGTCCAGCCGCAGTACGGGGACGTCGCGGGCCACGGGCAGTTCGGCGCCGGTCGTCACGGCGGCGGCCGGGGCGATGTCATCGAACATGTAGGCGAGCCGCTCACGCGGGTAACTCGCGTCCATGGGTACGTACACGGCGCCCGCCTTGGCCACGCCGAACAGGGCCACGGTCATCTCGACGTCGCGTCCGAGCAGGACCGCGACCGGGTCCTGGGGCCGGACCCCGCGCGCGATCAGCGCGTGGGCCAGCCGGTTGGCCTGCCGGTCCAGTTCGGCGTAGCTGAGACTGCGGTCGCGGCAGACCAGGGCCTCGGCGTCGGGCTTGCGGCCCGCCCAGGCGGCGAACTCGTCCAGCCAGTGTCCGCGGGTCTTCGCCGCGACGATCCCGGTGCCGGTGCGCAGCATCCGGTCCCGCTCGCCGGCGTCGAGCGCCGGCAGCCGGACGGCGGGCCGCGCAGGGTCGTCGACGATCTCCCGGAGGAGGTTGTGCAGCCAGCGGCCGTAGTCGCGCACGGTCGACCCGTCGAAGGCGCGCGGCTGGTAGCCAAGGCCGATGGTGATGTCGTCGCCGGGGATCACGATGACGGTCAGCGCGTAGTGGGTGGCGTCGGTGATGTCCACCCCCGCGAGGTCGAGCCCGGGGGCGAGCGGGGTGCGGTTCCGGCTGGAGAGCGGGAAGTTCTCCATCACCAGCATCGTGTCGAAGAGTTCGCCGATACCCGTAGCCCGCTGGATCTCGGGCAGACCGACGTGGTGGTGCTCGGCCAGCGCGACGCTCTCGGCGTGCACCTGTGCCATGAGGTCACGCGCGGTCGTGTCCCGGGTGTGCCGGACGCGTACGGGGATCGTGGTACCGAGCTGGCCGATCATCGACTCCACTCCGTCGACCTCGGCGGGCCGCCCGGAGACCGGGCAGCCGAACAGCACGTCGAGGCGTCCGGTGAGTCTGCCCAGCAGCAGCCCCCACGCCGTCTGGAGCACCGTGGTGAGGGTGACGCCCTCCTCGCGGGCGAACGCGCGGATCCGGTCGCTGAACTCGCGGCCCAGTCCGAGGGTTTCACGGCCCGGCCGCTCGATGCCGGTCCCCCCGGTGACCGTGGGCGCCAGCCGCGTCGCCTCGTCGACGCCGGCGAGCGCGTCCCGCCACGCCGTGAGCGACACCTCCCGGTCCCGGCCCGCCAGCCACCGGAAGTACTCCGACAGCGGCGGAGCGGTGGGCGCGGCGGGTCCGCCGCTCAGCTCGGCGTAGAGGGCGAGCAGGGTGCGGCCGACCAGCGGCATCGACCAGCCGTCGAGCAGGGCGTGGTGGTTGGTGATCACCAGCTTGTGCTCGGCGGGCCCGACGCGGGACAGCAGGAAGCGGATCAGCGGCGGCCGGTTCGGGTCGAACGGGCGCTCGAGATCGGCGCGGGCGGCTTCGGGGAACCGGTCGTCCGCCCGCCAGTCCAGGGAGACGTCGGCGGGAATCACCTGCACCACGTCGTCGCCGGCCGTGCCCAGGTACACGCGCAGGGCCGGGTGACGGCGCAGCAGTTCGTGTGCGGCCTCGGCC
The DNA here is from genome assembly GCF_042871445.1 of Streptomyces sp. NPDC005794. Taxonomy (NCBI): domain Bacteria; kingdom Bacillati; phylum Actinomycetota; class Actinomycetes; order Kitasatosporales; family Streptomycetaceae; genus Streptomyces; species Streptomyces sp. NPDC005794. The sequence continues at coordinate 405,621 of NZ_JBIAIN010000002.1, read as the reverse complement.
ATGCGGTCCGGATCCAGCTCGCCGACGAGGGTGGTCACGGCCTGGACGACGTAGACGTCGGTCTCGTCGTCGTCACGGACCAGGGTGTGGAAGGACAGCCCGACCTGCAGGGGTGTGGCGGGCAGTACGTCGGCGATGCGACCGGTGCGTTCGAGGGCGTCGATGGCGCTCTGGTCGAGATCCAGCAGCGGGAGGTCGGACGGGGTGAGCCCGCCCGTGGTGTGCAGCGCGTGCGCGGCCAGCGTGTCCAGAGCCTCGGCCCAGGCTGTCTGCAGGGTCGCCACGACGTCGGCGCCGATGACCCCGGTCGCCGCCGTCCACTCGACGGCGAGCCGTGGCGCGCCCTCCTCGTGGACGAAGCAGTTGAGGGCCAGCACCTGTTCCAGGGCCTTGGCGTCGGGCTCGGTCACCGAGAAGGCGTCGCGCTCCGGCAGACGCCATCCGGTCGCGGCCAACGGGGCGAAGCGGCCGAGGTAGTTGAGCAGGACGTCCGGGGACGGGGTGGCCGAGAGTTCGGCCGCCGTACCCGGGTCGAGGTGGCGCAGGACGCCGTAGCCGACGCCGCCGTCGGGAACGCCGCGCCTGGCCTCCTTGGCGGTGCGCAGCGCCCGGCCCACGTCGCCGGACGCGGGAACGCGGACCGGGTACTCGCTGGTGAACCAGCCGATCGTGCGTGCCAGGTCGAGGTGTTCGCGGCCGTGGCCCTCCATCGAGACGGTCACCTCGTCGCCGGACAGGCCCCAGCCCCGCAGGGCGAGCACGAGCGCGGCCAGCAGGACTTCGTCGACCCCGGCGCGGTACGCCGTGGGCAGGGTCGTCAGCAGCGCCTCGGTGACCTCGGGCGAGGCGACGGTGACCGAACGGTGGGCGGTCGCGACCGTGTCGCGTGCCGGGTCGAGCGGCCGGGCGCCCAGCCGGGAGGCGGAGGCGAGCGCGGCCCGCCAGTGGTCGAGTTCGCCCCGTCGCGCACCGGACGTCCCCTGGCCGGCGAGCAGCAGGGCGTGCCGCCGCCAGGACGTCCCGACCGGTTCGAGGGCGCCACCCGTGCAGGCCGTGTGCAGGTCGGGCAGCAGGACGCGCCAGGACACGCCGTCCATGGCGAGGTGGTGCACGACGACGACCAGCCGGTCCGGGGTGCCGTCACCGGTGCGGAGCAGGGCCACCCGCAGCAGGTCGCCCGCCCTGGGGTCGAGCTCCCCCGCCAGCCGGCCGGCCAGACCGGTCACGTCCTCGCCGTGGACCTCGTCGACGACGGCCGGCACCGCGCCACGGGGCAGCACCTCAAGTCCGTCGTCCGCCCGCAGCCGCAGGGCGTCGTGGTGGTCGAGCACGGCCTGCACGCCGGTGACCAGGTCGTCGTGGTCCAGAGCGCCGACGCTCAGGGCGGTCCACTGCGCGTACCCGGCGACGACGTCCACGTCAGGATGGGGGGCGAGCAGGCTCGCCACGATCGGCGGCGCGGGTACGGGCCCGATCGGGTCGTCCACCGGCTCGGGCACGTTCTCCAGCAGCTCGGCGGAGGCGGCCAGCGCTGCGAAACTGCGGCGTGCCAGCAGGTCCCGCGGCCGCAGCCCGAGACCTGCGGCCCGGAGCCTGCTGCTGACGGTGATCGCGGTGATGCTGTCCCCTCCGAGGGCGAAGAAGTCGTCGTCCACGCCGACCCGCTCGACCTCGAACGCTTCGGCGAGAACGGCGCAGAGCAGGCGCTCCCGCTCGGTACGCGGCTCCCGGCCGCCGCCGGCCGACGCGGGCGCGGGCAGGGCTGCGCGGTCGAGCTTCCCGTTGGGCGTGACCGGCAGCGCGGCCAGCACGACCACCGCCGCGGGCACCAGGTGGTCGGGCAGCCGCTCGGCGAGGTGCGCGCGCACCGCGTCGCCGGTGACCGAGGTGGACACGACGTATCCGATCAGCCGGGACGACAGCACCCTGGCGGCAGCCGCGGTGACCCCGGGGACCGCCGCGAGGGCCGACTCGACCTCGCCGGTCTCCACCCGGTGCCCACGGATCTTGATCTGCCCGTCGCCCCGGCCTCCGTACGTGAGACCCCGGCCGGGCACCCATCGGGCCAGGTCGCCGGTGCGGTACATCCGCTCCCCCGGTGCGCCGAACGGATCGGCGACGAAGCGGTCGGCTGTGGCTCCGGGCCGACCGAGGTAGCCGCGCGCCAGATGCGGACCCGCCAGGTAGAGCTCACCCGTCGTGCCGGGGGGCACCGGCTGCAGCGCGCTGTCCAGTACATAGGTCCGGGTGCCCGCGAGCGGGTGCCCGATCGTCGGCTCGCCGTCGTCGATCCGCGCGGTGGTGCTGTCCACGGTCGCCTCGGTCGGCCCGTAGATGTTGCGCGCGGTCGTCCCCGACTCGGCGACCCGGCGCCACAGGGCGGGCGGGGTGGCTTCGCCGCCGAGGACCAGCAGTGTCGGCCGCCGGTCCAGCAGGCCGCCCTCGACCAGTGGCAGGGCCATCGACGGCGTGGTGTCCACGATGTCGACGCCGTCGCGGTCGTACGCGGCGAGCAGGGCGTCGGCGTCGCGGATGGTCTCGGCGTCGTAGACGTGCAGTTCGTGCCCGCACAGCAGCCACACCAGGTGGTCGAACGCGGAGTCGAAGGCGAACGAGTAGGTGTGGGCGGCGCGCAGCCGCCTGCCCGCGGCCTGTTCGGCCTCCGCGACGACCGTGGACCGCTGGTGGTGCAACAGAGCCGCCAGGCCGCCTGCCCGGCCGAGTACGCCCTTGGGGCGCCCGGTCGACCCGGAGGTGTGGATCACGTAGGCGAGGTGCTCGGGGTGCCGGGGCGCGGCCAGCTCGTCAGCCGTCAGCGGCGCGCCGGACAGACCGTCGGCCTCACCGAGCAGGGTCTTCCACGGCAGCCCGTCGACCGTTCCGTCGGTCACCACCAGCGCGGGGCGGGTGTCGTCGATCAGACCGCGCAGCCGCTCGGGCGGGTACGCCGCGTCCAGAGGCAGGAAGGCGGCGCCGGCGTCCAGCACCGCCAGCAGGGCGGTCACCGAGTCGGCAGAACGCGGCAGCGCGAGGGCGACGACGTCGTCGGGGCCGATCCCGCGGGCCCGCAGCGCACGGGCCAGCCGGTGCACCCTGCCGGCGAGGTCCGCCGCGCTCAGCCGCTCGTCACCGCAGACCAGGGCGGTGTGGCCGGGGTCGGCGGCGGCCATCGCGTCGAACGCGGTGGGTACGTCCACCGGCGTGCCGGGCAGCGCGGGCGGGCACCAGGCCGCCATGAGGCCGTCGACGTCGTCCGTCATCGCGATCTGTCCGACGGGCCGGCCGTCGACGAGCGCGGTCAGCAGGGTCCGCAGCCCGGCGAGCAGGCTGTCGACCGCCGCCTGGTCGTGGGTCCTGGCGTCGACCTCGAAGCCGAGCAGCAGCCCGCCGTCGCGGGTCGGCAGGACGCTCAGTCCCATGTCCTCGGGCGGGCCGCCCGCGACGTTGCGCATCACACCGCCGGACCCCGCGAAGTCGATCGCCAGGTCGAACGCCTTGAGGTTGATCCCGCGTCCGTGCAACAGCGCGCCGGCGCCGGGCACTCCGAGGTCCTGCGGCAGGTCCTCGCCCCGGTACCGCTGGTGGTCGCGCATCTCACGCATGGCGGAGGACACCCGCCGGCTCAGCTCGCCGAGCCGGTCGCCGCCGCGCACGGTCACCCGCAGGGGCAGCACGTTGACCGCCATGGCGGGTGTGCGCAGCTCGACCGAGCCCGCCCGGCACATCAGCGGCAGCGCGAACACCACGTCGGTGCGGGCCAGCATGCGGTGCAGGAAGGCGGCGTAACCGGCGATCAGCGCCTCGCCCCAGGTGACTCCCTCGCTGTCGGCGAACTCCCGTAGCCGGGCGGTCTCTTCGGACGTGAGGACCGCGCGGGCGGTCAGGGTGCGGTCCGGCACGCCGTCGGCGGTGCCGGGATCGTCGTGGGAGCCGTCGTGGGAGCCGAGTTCGGGGAGCGGGGTGAACCGCTCGACCCAGTACGCGCGGTCCTCGGCGAACCGGTCGCTGTCCCGGTAGGCCTGGTCGGCTGCGACGAGGCCGGCGACGGCACCGAAGGTCGACCTGGCGGGCTCCCTCCCCCGTACCAGGGCGGTGTAGCGGGCACCGGTGCGGCGCGCGAGCATCGCGGCGGTGTAACCGTCGAAGACCAGATGGTGGCCGAGCTGGGTGTACCAGACCTCGCCGTCGGAGAGCCGGATGACGGTACGTGAGCAGAGCGGCCGGTCCACCATTCCCCGGCATTCCTCGCCCGCCCGCGCCCGCTCGGCGTCGACCAGCGCCTGGGCGGCGGCCGCGGGATCGGGCGCCGCACTGACGTCGAGCACCTCGGGCGGCTCGACCGGCTCCTCGCTGACCCTCTGGCGTGGCCCTTCCGGAGTGTCGTACACCCGCAAGCGAAGCGTCTCGGCCTCTTCCGTGGTCGCCCGGACCGCCTCGACCAGCGCGTCGACGTCGACCGGCTCGGTGCCGGATATCTCGACGACGTCACCGACGACGTAGTACGGCGAGTCCGGCTCCAGACGCTGCGCGTTCCAGATACCCAACTGGGCGCGGGTCAGGGCGAGAAGGCCGTCCGAGGCCACGCTTGCGGTGCTCAACTTACTCTCCTTGCAGTGTGGGGACGACCATGGGTGTGCCTGTCACCGGGTCGGGGACGATGACGCTCGGCAGGTCGAAGACGTCCTTGATCAGTGCGGCGTCCACGACGGCCCCGGGGGCGCCCTCGGCGACCACCCGGCCGTCCCTCATGGCGACCAGGTGGTCGGCGTATCGGCACGCCTGGTTGATGTCGTGCAGTACGGCGATCACCGTCCGGCCCTCGTCGCGCAACCGGGCCAGGAGGCCGAGCAGTTGGTACTGGTGGGTGATGTCCAGGAACGACGTCGGTTCGTCGAGCAGCAGGTAGGGCGTCCGCTGGGCCAGCACCATCGCTGTCCACACCCGCTGGCGTTGACCACCGGAGAGTTCCTGCACCGGTCTGCCGGCCAGGTCCTCGACACCGGCGGCAGCCATCGCCCCGGTGACGGCCTCCTCGTCCTCCGGGGACCACAGAGCCAGCAGCGACTGGTGCGGGAACCGTCCCCGGCTCACGAGCTGCCGGACCTTGATGTCCTCGGGCGCCAGCGGGTCCTGGGGCAGGAAGCCGAGTTGCCTGGCCAGGGCCTTGGGCGCGTAGTCGCCGACCGCACGGCCGTCGAGCTCCACGTGTCCGGCCTCCGGGCGCATCAGCCGCACCAGGGCGCGCAGCAAGGTCGACTTCCCACAGGCGTTGGGGCCCACGATGGCGGTGAACGCGCCGTCGGGGACGTCGAGGCTCAGCCGTGTGGACACGACCCGGTCTCCGTAGCGCAGGGTGATCTCCCGCGCGGTCAGGCGTGCGGTCACGCGCGCCTCACCTCCTTGGTCAGCATCCAGATCAGATAGCAACCGCCGATCGCGGTACTCACCACTCCCACCGGCAGCGCGACGGGCGCCAGCAGCATCTGGGCGAGCAGATCGGCGCCTTGGAGCAGAACCGCTCCGGTCAACGCGGCCGGGAGCAGCGGCACACCGGCCGCTCCGGCGAGCCTGCGGCCGATCTGCGGGGCCGCCAGGGCGATGAACGCGATCGGCCCGGCGACCGCGGTCACCGTGGCCGTGCAGCCGACGCCGACCAGCACCATCAGCAGCCGCAGCCGGTTGAGCCCGACGCCGGTGGTGGTCGCGACCGCGTCGCCGAGCGATGCCTGGTGCATCGCGTGCGCCCGTGTGGTCATCAGGATCAGCAGCACGGCGATCAGCGCGAACGGGATTCCCAGGTCCTCCCAGCTCACGCCGTTGAGTGAGCCCGCGCTCCAGCCGACGGCGGCGATCGCCACCTCCAGCTCGGCGCGCAGCACGATCCACGAGTTGATCGCGGTCACCATCGCGTTCACGGCGATGCCGATCACCACCAGCCTCAGCCCGGAGAAGCCCCGTTCGAACGCCAGCAGGTAGATCGCGGCCGCGACGACGAGCCCGCCGATCACGGAGCCGGCGGCCAGTTGCGCGGACGTGCCGGACAGGACGGTGATGGCGACCAGAGCACCGGTGTAGGCGCCCGCGTCGAGCCCGATGACGTCCGGACTGCCCATCGGGTTGCGGGTGAGGTTCTGGAAGATCGCCCCCGCCACGCCGAGCGCGGCGCCGAAGACGAGCCCTGCCAGCACCCGCGGCAACCGCCAGTCCGAGATCACCACGGAGTGGTCCGCGCCGGTCAGCACGGCGAACACCTCGCCGGGGGAAGCCCATGACGCCCCGTAACAGAGCCCGAGCAGGCTCAGGCACAGCATCAGGACGACCATGACCGCGACCAGGACCGCAGTGCGGCGTTCGACCTTCGGTTTCGATGTGTTCACAGTGATCCCGCCCCGTAGCGGCGGACGGCCCAGATCAGCATGGGACCGCCGAGGAACGCGGTCACGATGCCCACCGGCACCTCGCCGGTGGGCAGCAGCACCCGCGACCCGATGTCGGCGACCAGCAGCAGGACGGGACCCAGCACCATCGTGTACAGGATCAGCCAGGGCACCGAACCCGACGCCTGCTTGCGGACCAGGTGCGGCACGATCAGGCCGACGAACAGGATCGGTCCGGCCACCGCCGTCGCCGCCCCGCAGAGCACGGTGATCAGCACCAGCGCGACCACCCGCACCCGGCCCACCCCCGCACCCAGGGTGTGCGCCACGTTCTCGCCCAGTGCGAGGGCGTTGAGCCCCCTGCTCAGCAGCAGCGCCCCGAACAGGGAGACCCCGATCGCGGCCAGCGGCAGGGCCAGCGGCGCCTGTTCGCGGGCCGCCAGCGACCCGACGGACCAGAAGCGGTAGGCGTCGAAGACGTCAGGGAGCATCAGCCGCAGGCCCAGCGCGACACCGCTCAGCACCGCGGTCAGGGCTACGCCGGTGAGCACGAGGCGCAGCGGGGAGCGGCGTCCGACGGCGGCCACCAGCAGGGCCGTGAGCACGGAGCCGAGGATCGCGAAGCCGAGCTGGCCGGCCTGCCCCACCGCCAGTCCGAGCGCCGAGCCGACGGTGACGGCGAACCCGGCACCCGCGGTGACCCCGAGGATGCCGGGCTCCGCCAGCGGATTGCGGGCCAGCGTCTGGATCAGCGCGCCGGACACCGCGAGGGCGGCGCCCACCGCGACGGCCAGCAGCGCCCGGGGGCCTCGTACGTCACGCACGATCACGTGGTCGTCGGTGCCCTGGTGGTCCAGCAACGCGCGTACGACCTCACCCGGCGGGACCGGGCGGGCGCCGACGCCCATGCTGAGCACGGCGACCACCGCCAGCAGCACCAGTCCGCCGACGAGCAGGCCGATCTGCGGTACGGCGGCGCGCTCGGCCCCTGCCTGCCCGGACGCGCGACCCGCGGCGGTCATCGCTTCAGCAGTGGAGCGAGCGACGTGTCGATCGCGTCCAGGGTGTTCATGGCCTGCCCGTAGGTCGCGGCCTCGGTGTAGCGGAACGGGAAGGCCTTACCCGCCTTGACGGCGGGCAGGTTCTTCCACAGCTTCGAGTCGAGGACGTACTGCACCGACTCGGGGACACCGCCGTCGGCGTCGACCGAGTACGTCAGCACGTCGGCCTCGCCGAAAGCGGCCGGAAGTTCCTCGACGGACGGGTACTCACTGACCGAACGCGAGCCGGCGCCGGCCTCCTTGACCTTGCCGTAGTACTTCGCGCCGAGGTCCTCGGCGATGTTGGTGCCCCACGAACCGCCGAACTCCCGCTGGAAGGTGCCCTTGGCGACCTCGCCGTACGCACCGACGTGTCCCAGCGCGAGCTGGGGCAGCACGTCCTCGTACTTCGTCTTCAACTCGGCGGCCCTGGCCTCGTACGCCTTCTGTCCGGCGTCGAACTTATCGAGGGAGCCGGCGGCGTCGGCCTGCTTGCGGGACAGGTCCCGCCACGCCGACGGCACGGTCGGGCCGATCGCCACGACGGGGGCGATGGACTCCAGCCGCTTGACGTCGATGTCGCCGAGCACGGGGGCGGGCACACCGATGACGATCAGATCGGGCTCGGCTTCGGCGATGGCCTCGTAGTTGGTCTCGGCCGCCTGCTCACCCGCCACTTTGGGGAGCTTCTTGTACTCGGCCAGGTCCTCCTCGCTCATCATCGGCTCGCCGCGCTTCCACGACGAGATACCGACCAGGGGGGCGTCGGCCTCGATCAGGGCGGGCACGGCGTAGCCGGTGGCCACCACACGCTTCGGATCGGCGGGGATGGTGATCTTGCCGTTGTCAGCGGCGAACACCCGGGTCCTGCCCTTCTCCGAGGTGTCCGACGCACCACCCTCCGACGAGGATCCGCACCCGGCCAGAACCAGAGTCAGCGAGACGGCGCCGACGAGGCCGGACGTTCTGCGTATGGACATGCGATGCTCCCTGAGATTTAGGTAAGGCTAACCTTAGTTGATGAGCTCGCGCCAGGACAGCCCGGCATCGGCATCGGGCCCGTCCCCCGCCCGAGCGCCGGTCGGTCAGTGGCCGTCCTCGTCGAAGTCGGAGACGCCGCGCTTCCAGTAGCCGGTGATGTCGTGGTCGGCCTTCTCCAGCCGCAGCTCGTCGCGGGCCCAGCGGCGCAGCGGCTTGATCTGTCCCGCCTCGCCCGCGACCCACACGTACACCCGGTCCCCCTCGGGCACCGTCACCTCGGTCACGGCCCGCACCAGGGCGTCGCCGGCTCCCGCCGGGAGGCCGGCGCTGTGCAGCCAGCGCACCTCGACACCCTCGGGCGCGGACAGTTCGATCTCCTGCGTGGCGTCGGAGACTTCGACGAACGCCCAGCCCTTGGCACTCCTGGGCAGCTCCTCCAGCCAACGGGCGATCGCGGGCAGGGCGGTCAGGTCACCGGCGAGCAGGTAGCGGTCGTAGGAGTGCGGGACGATCAGCCCGCCGGGCGGACCCGCGAGGTGCATGACAGCGCCCGGCCGGGCCTCGCGCGCCCAGTCCGACGCGAGGCCGCCGTCGTGCAGGGCGATGTCGATGTCGATCTCACCGGCGACCGGGTCGTAACGGCGCACCGTGTACTGCCGCGAGCGGAGCGCGGGGCGCGGCCAGCGCAGCATCGTCCCGTTCCGCTCGGGCAGCCGCAGCGAGCCGTCCGGGTCCGGGAACAGCAGTTTCACGTGTTCGTCCGGCGCGTGGGCCTCGAAACCCTCGGCGCCGTTCCCGCCCAGGGTCACCCGCAGCAGGCCGGCCCCGACCATGGCGGTACGTACGACCTCGGTCTCCCGGATGCCGATCGGGTAGCCCACCTTCTCGGCCCGGAGGCCCGCCCGGACCTCCGCGATCCGGTCCAGGTGCCGGCCCCGGTGATCGGCCCGGCTCATACGGCCCCACCCGTCAGCAGCTCGGTCCAGTGGGCCAGTTCGGGCTGCTCGGCCAGGTCGGCGTACTCCAGCGCGTCCGCCCCTGCGGCACGCCAGCGCTCGACCAGCACCATGATCCGCACCGAGTCCAGGCCGAGGTCGGTCAGGTTCTCCTCGGGCTCGATCTCGGCAGGGTCACAGCCCACCAGTTCCGCGACGTCGGCGCGGACACGTTCGGGCGACAAGGTCTGGTTCATCGAAAACTCCTGAGGGCGGACGCAGGCAGCGCGGTCGGCGATCGGCGGCGGTGGCGACAGTCACGACGCCACAACACCTGGCGGTGTACGGAGACACCCGGGCGCGAGGTTCGAGGGAGAGGCCAGGAGCTGAGTGCGCCGGACCCGGCGACCGCATCGACGTCCCGCACGTCACAGGGCAACGTGAACTCCCCCTCTCCCACTCAAACCTAGGAGAGGCTAACCTAACCTAACGCCTGTTGATGCCGGGTATCCACACATGGATCACCGCTGGACGCCCCCTTCCGGGACACGGCCCCTCCCGGCCTGACGCGCCGGCACATCACCGCCCCGGCACGGCGGCCTCCCGGCCCCGCCGCGTTCCCGGTCTCGTCCTCCCTCCCCGGACACCAGCCGTTGGGGCACAGGGGCCCTGTCCCGCTGACGGCCCCGCCGGTTCTTAAGGTGCAGGCATGCGCAGAACCACTTCACCGGGCAGCATGACCCTCGTCCAGCTGAGGGCTTTCGTCGAGGCCGAACGGCTCGGGTCGTTCACCGCCGCCGCGCAGGCCATGGACATCGCCCAGGCCTCCGCCTCGGAACTGGTCCGCCGTCTGGAGGCGGAACTGGACGCCGAACTGTTCCTCCGCGGCAGCCGCACGCTGACCCTGACCTCCGCCGGGCAGGAGTTGCTTCCGTACGCCCAGGAGGCGGTGGAGGCGGCGGACAGCGGGGCCCGGGCCGTCCACTCGCTCGGATCGCTGGGCGGCGGCACCGCCACGTTCGGGGTGCTGCGCAACGCCGACTACTACCTTCTCTCCAACCTGGTACAGATGTTCCACGCCCGGTACCCGGCTGTCCGTGTGCGGCTCGTCGGCCAGAACTCCGCCGAGACCGCGCTGGCCGTCGCGACGGGGCAGATCGAAGCGGGCCTGGTCGTCCTGCCGATCGACGACGAGGGGCTCGCGGTGACTCCGCTCATGCGCGACGAGGTGCACTACGTCAGCGCGAGCGCTGAACGCACAAACGCCCCGGTCACCATCGAGGCCTTCGCCCGGGCACCTCTCGTGCTGTACGACGCCCATTACGGGTGGAAGGACCCGACCCGACGGCAGATCGCCGAGCGCGCCCAGCTCGCCGGAATCCGCATCGACCCCCTGATCGAGCTCGAACGCGTCGAGGCGGCGCTGAAGTTGGCGGCGGCCGGCGTCGGCGACACGATCGCCAGCCGGGCCGTGATCACCAGCCCCTCCTTCCCCGCAGGACTGCGCACCGCCCCCTTCGCCGAGCCTCTGTACGACACCATCGCGCTGGTCAGGCGCTACGGCCATCCCCTCTCCCGCGCCACCCGGGAACTCGCCCGCCTCGCCGAGGACACCCTCCGCGAGCTGGGCCACGGACCGATGACCTGACCCGGCCGGACGGGGCTCCCCGGCCCTTCGGTCCGTCAGCCGGGACTGGAGCGGCCGTGCCGCCAGTAGCCGTAGAACGCGATGTCCGACCTCGGCACGCCCCGTTCGCGTACGAGATGCCGTCGCACCCCGGTGACCAGGCCGGACTCCCCGGCCGCCCAGGTGTAGGTGCGGCCGTGCGGCAGAGCCGCTCCCTTGACCGCGTCGAGTGTGCGAGCCGGCCGGGGGAGCGACGGAATTTCGGGAACCTCCAGGAAGACCTCCGCGACCAGGGAGGCCGGCACGTCCTCGAGGATGGCGAGGACCGCGGGCGTGGCGCTCTCGTCCGCGACAAGCAACTGTGTCCTTCCGCACCGGCCGGCGGGAGGTAGGTCAGGCACATGTCGAAGATGCCCGCCGGGTCGCCGGGACGGGCGCGCGGGGACCACCAACCGGATCACGGAGCGGGCCCGGGTGTCCATCGGGTCGCTGTACCAGTTCGGGTCGAGCTGCTGACCCGTCATCTCGACGCCGGGATGGCCGCGGCCCCGCTGGACCAGGACGAACTGTTGCCGGAGTCCATCGAAGGCATCATGCGCTTCTACGTGCGCAGCGCGATCGAGAACCACCTCGAGGACCCGCAGTTGCTCCACGTGATGATGGAACAGGGACCCCGCGCGCCGGAGTTGTTGCCGGAGCGGATCACACACAGCGAGCAGAGACGGATCACCTACGCCCGCAGGCTGCTCCTGAGCCATCCGGGCGGGCGGTCAGCCGCTCCGGGGAAGACCACCGGTAACGGAGCGAGAACCCACAGGGGAACCCTGTAGGAGACGAAGGAACTGCCCCACTAGCCCTGTGGCAGCGTCGCGTCTAGCGTCCGGGGTATGCAGATCACGCGCGACGAACAGAAGACCCTCGCCCCCTTCCAGTGGCTGAAGAAGCCGGCGGTCGACGGCCCTCCCGCCCAGCGCGACCCCAAGGTGGTCGAGCGTGTGTCCCAGATGCTCAAGGAGATCGAGAGCAAGGGCCTGGACGCTGTCCGCACCTACGGCCAGGAGCTCGACGGCTGGTCCGGTGAGCTGGAGATCGGGGCCGCCGAGCTGAAGAAGTCGGGGGACTCCCTGCCCGCAGACGTCCGTACGGCCCTGGAGATGGGGTACGAACGCACGCACCGCTTCGCCACCGCGCAGCGCGAGCACCTGACCGACTTCGAGATCGAACTGGCCCCCGGGGTGACGGGCGGGCAGCGCTACGTCCCGGTCTCCCGGGTCGGCGCCTACCTCCCTGCGGGCCGCTTCCCGCTGCTGGCCAGCGCGTTCATGACCGTGGGCGTGGCCAAGACGGCCGGCGTCCCCACCGTGGTGGCGTGCACGCCTCCGTCCGGCGAGCACGGCGCCCACCCGGCCGTGCTCTACGGCGCCTACCTGTCCCGGGCCGACCGGGTCTTCGCCGTCGGCGGCGTACAGGCCCTCGGCGCGATGGCGTTCGGCCTGCTGGGTGAGGCCCCGGTCGACATGCTGGTCGGCGCCGGCAACGCCTTCGTCACCGAGGCCAAGCGACAGCTCTTCGGCCAGGTCGGCATCGACCTGCTCGCCGGGCCGTCCGAGGTGGCCGTCATCGCCGACGACTCCGCCGACCCGGTCTGGGTCGCCGCGGATCTGCTCGGCCAGGCCGAGCACGGCCCCAACTCTCCTGCCGCCCTCATCACCACCTCGGAGAGGACAGGCCGCGCGGTCGCCGCCGAGATCGACCGTCAGCTCGAGACGCTCGCCACCCGGGACATCGCCGGGCCCGCCTGGCGCGACTTCGGATCCGTCATCGTCGTACGCGACCGCGACCAGGCCGTGGCCGTGTCGGACATCCTCGGACCCGAGCACCTGGAGATCCAGACCGAGGACGACGACTACTACCAGCGGAACCTCACCAACTACGGTTCGCTCTTCCTGGGCCCCTGGTCCACCGTCGCCTACTCCGACAAGGGCATCGCCGGCACGAACCACGTACTGCCGACCGGCAAGACCGCTCGCTACAACGCGGGCCTGTCCGTGTCCCGCTTCCTGAAGCCCCTGACGTACCAGAGGGCGGCCGAGGAGGGCACGGCCTCGCTGGCGCCGGCTGTCGAGCGGATCTCGGCCTTCGAGGGGCTGGCCGCTCACGGTGCGACCGCGACGATCCGCATCGACCGGATCGGCCGTACGTCCGGCGCGTTCGACGCCGTCCCCGAGGCGCTGCGCGAGCAGCTCTGACCCCCTCCGCCTCCGGCCTGCGCCGGAAGCCGCGCCCGGGACACCCTGAACGACCGCCGCCCGTGTCCGCCGCGAGGGTCACCCCATGCACCGAGCGGCGACGGGCCCGGCGACCGGTCAGGAGAGGCGGGTGTGGGTGGCGCGGGGCACGAACTCGGTCGGCAGGACGAGGCGTTCGCCGGCCGGATCGGCTTCCCCGTCGATCCGCCGTACCAGCAGGCGCGCGGCCTGCCGCGAGAGTTCCCGCAGATCGTGGCGGACCGTGGTCAGCCGGAACACCTCCCAGGCCGCCATGGGGAGGTCGTCGAAGCCGATCACGGTCAGGTCGTCGGGAACGCGGAGCCCGGCGGCGAGGGCCGCGTTCAGGACGCCGATGGCGACCACGTCGTTGCCGCAGAAGACCGCCGTGGGCACTTCGGCCGCGTCGAGGAGGAACGGCAGCGCCCGGTACCCGGTGTCGAACTCGAAGGCGCCTCGGGCCACCCGGTCCTCGGGGAGGCCGATGCCCGCGTCGGCCAGCGCCAGCCTGAAGCCGAGCTCGCGTTCGCGGCCGGTCGTCGTGTTGGCCGCGCCGAAGACGCCCGCGATCCGTCGGTGGCCCAGCCCGACGAGCACGTCGGCCACCAGGCGTCCCCCGCCCTCGTTGTCGACGACGGAGGCGTAGTCGCCCCGGCCGCCGGTGTCGCGGTTGAGGAAGACGTAGGGCATGCCACGGCGGTCGAGCTGGGCCGGCAGGCGGGAGTCGGTGGTGGCGGTCGCGAGGACCACGCCGTCCAGCGACTGGTCCAGGAGGTTCTCCTCGGCCACCGCCTCGTCGGAGCGCTCGGTGAGGAGCATCATGCGGTAGCCGAGGCGCTGGAGCTCGTCGTGCAGGGGCGCGATGACGTGCGGGTAGAAGGGGTTCGTCAGGTCGGTCACGATCACGCCGATGCGCCGGGTGGACCGGGTCGACAGGGTCCGGCCCGCCTCGCTGGGCACGTAGTTCAGCGCCTGCGCGGCCCGCCTGACCTTCTCGCGGGTCGCCGCCGAGACCCGTGGGTCGTCCCGCAGGGCGCGGGAGACCGTGGGCTGCGAGACGCCTGCCAGCCTCGCCACGTCATGGCTCGTGATCGCCATCGGCCCTCTTCCCGTAGCCCGGTGCGCCGTCCCCAGCAGTATACGTATGTAAATGCGCACCCGGGCGCCCCTACACCCTTGACACCGCACGGGACCGAGCAGGCCTCACACCCCCTGAGTCGGCACGCATCGGCCGCCTGCGCCGCCGAACTCCGTTCGGATCTCTGCGCGATACTCCCGTGCGCCGCACCCGGGGCCCCGCGCACCTCACACCCGAAGCCCACCTCGTACGCCCCCTTGACATTGCCCGACGGAAGCCCTGTCATGGAAATGCATACGTATTCCAGGCGTATCCCGAGCCAAGGGAGCAGTCATGCCCGATGCCGTCGTGTCCACCGCCGAGCTGGGTCGCCGCACGATCCGCCGCAGTGATTTCGTCTCCTGCAACCAGGCCTTCATCGACTGCCGGACGCCGGGCTCCGACCGGAAGGAGAACTACGCCATGATCGGGCCCGGCGTCTCGCAGGCCGCCGGCCAGCACGTCAACCTCCGGCTGCCGCACGGCTACAACATCGGTGCGGCCGCCATGCCCCACGGCATCACCAACAACCTGCACCTCCACTACACCGCCGAGGTGTTCGTCTGCACCGAGGGCGAGTACCTGCTGCGCTGGGGCGCCGACGGCTCGGAGGGCGAGCTCCTGCTCAGGGCCGGGGACATCGCCTCCGTCCCCACCTGGATCTTCCGCGGCTTCACCAACACCGGCCCCGACGACGGCTGGATGTTCACCGTGCTCGGCATGGACCACACCGGCGGCATCATCTGGGGCCCTTCGGTGCTGCGCGAGGCGGAGGGCCACGGCCTGTACCTCACCGCCGACAACGAACTGATCGACACGGTCGCCGGTGACGGCGTACCGGCCGGGACCGAGCTGACCGAGCCGATGGCACAGGAGCACATCGACCGGCTGCGGCACTACAGCGCCGAGCAGATGAAGCGGCGCGTCGCGGCATCGGACGAGCTGGTGTGGTCGGAACGGCCGTTCCTCGACAGCACGCTGCCGGGCGGCGGAGCTCGGCTGAGCTGCGTCATCGGGTTCGGCATGACCGAGGACCTGCACCAGGAGCCCAGGATCTTCAACCCGCACGGGCACAACGTCGCCTGGCTGCGGGCCGATCCGGGGCAGGGGGTCTCCTCGCACCGGCAGCACGAGACGCAAACGCTGATCGTCAAGGACGGCCTGTGGGAGGTCACGCTCAACCGCACCGATCCCGTGTCGGTGCGCCTGGGGCCGCGCGACATGCTCTCCGTCCCGCAGGACGCCTGGCGCACCCTGCGCAACGTCGGTGACGGACAGGGCGACCTGATGGTCGTCAACTCGGGTGACGGCCGGGTCCGTCTGGACTGGGACGAGGAGGTCGCCAAGAGCGCCGCCGACGCGGGGCTCGGCATCGACCACAACGGCTACGTCGCGCCGTACGCTCTGCTGCCCCGCTCCGCCCGTCGCTGGTGACCACCGAACCCGGCGGCGGACCGGCCGGCCCGCTGCCCCTGGTGATGGCCCCCGGGATGCTGTGCGACGCGGACCTCTGGTCCGAGGTGGTGTTCCCCGAGGGCCACCCGGTCCGCCACGTCGCGCTGACGGAGCAGGACGTCGGGGCCATGGCCGAGGATCTGCTGGCCTCGGTGACCGGCCCGTTCGTTGCTGTCGGCCTGAGCCTCGGTGCCATCGTCGCCTTCGAGGCGCTGCGCCGGGCACCGGAGCGGTTCCACGGTCTGTGCGTCATGTCGACGAACGCGGGCGCGCCCCGGCCCGAGCAGTACGCCGCCTGGCGCGCGATGGACGAGCTGATCGACGACGGCCGGTTCCCGGACGTCGTCGAACAGACGCTGCCGGGCATGTTCCCCGTATCTCGGCCGCCGGGCGGATCGGCGGAACGCTACCGGCGCATGGCGTACGCCGTGGGCCCCGAGGCCGCCCGCGCCCAGCTCGCCGCACAGGCCACCCGCCAGGACGCGTCCGGCGCGCTGCGCACCGCGCGGTGCCCGACCGTGGTCCTGTCCGGGGAGCGGGACGCGCTGTGCCCGCCGGAGTTCCACCGGGTCATCGCGCGGGCCGTGCCGGGCGCGGAGCTGCGCGAGGTGCCCGGGGCCGGCCACCTGCTGCCGTGGCAGAACCCCACCGCCGTCTCCACCGCGCTGCGGGACCTGCTGGCCCAGGTGCGGAAGGCACCACCGGCATGCCCACACCCCGCGACCCCGGCCGTCCGAGCCGCCCGGCCAGGCGCTCACTCACCCCTCGTCACCTGCCCTCATGTCCCCGCACCCCACACTCACCCCTGAAGAAGGCCGCCATGCCTCGTTTCCTCAAGTCCCCCGTGCCCGCCGGTCAGGTACGCGCCGCCCGCGCGGACGTCGCCGAGCGCGTCCGCACCATCCTCGACGACATCCGCGAACGGGGTGACGAAGCGGTCCGCCAGTACTCCGAGAAGTTCGACAACTGGAGCCCGGAGTCGTTCCGTCTGAGCCCGGAGAAGATCGAGGAGATCATCGCCGGCGTGCCGGAGACGGTCCTGGAGGACATCCGCTTCGTCCAGCGGCAGGTGCGCACCTTCGCCCAGGCGCAGCGCGACTCGATGCACGATGTCGAGATCGAGACCCTGCCCGGTGTCCGCCTCGGGCACCGGCACGTCCCAGTGGCGGGAGCCGGTGCCTATGTACCCGGTGGGCGTTACCCGTTGACGGCGTCGGCGCACATGACGATCGTGACCGCGAAGGTGGCCGGGGTGCCGAGGGTCGCCGCCTGCACCCCGCCGATCCGGGGCGAGATCCCCTCCGCGACCGTCGCGGCGATGCACCTGGCGGGTGCTGACGAGATCTATCTCCTGGGCGGGGTCCAGGCCGTGGCGGCGCTCGCCGTCGGCACCGAGACGGTCGGCCGGGTACCGCTGATCGCGGGCCCCGGCAACGCGTATGTGGCGGAGGCCAAGCGCCAGCTGTTCGGCGAGGTCGGCATCGACCTGTTCGCGGGCCCCACGGAGATCCTGGTGATCGCCGACGAGCACGCCGACCCGTTCGTGGTGGCCGTCGATCTCCTCTCTCAGGCCGAGCACGGCCCGGACTCCCCCGCCGTACTCGTCACCACGTCCGAGGATCTGGGCCGGGAGGTCGAGCGCCACATCGAACGGCTGCTGCCCGGCATGCCGACGAAGGACTTCGCCGCTCCGGCGTGGCGCGACCACGGCGAGATCGTCGTGGCCGACTCCCTGGACGAGGCCTTCCGGGTGGCGGACTCCTACGCCAGTGAACACGTGGAGGTCCTGACCGAGAACCCGCGCCAGGCGCTGGACCGGATGACCGACTACGGCGCCCTCTTCCTCGGGGAAGGCACCTGTGTCTCGTACGGGGACAAGGTCATCGGCACCAACCACGTCCTGCCCACCCGGGGTGCCGCGCGGTACACCGGCGGCCTGTGGGTGGGGAAGTACCTGAAGACGGTGACCTACCAGGAGGTCACGGACACCTCCTCGTCGGCGCTGCTCGGCAAGGTGTGCGGGCGGGCGGCGCGCGTCGAACTGTTCGAGGGACATGCCCGCTCCGGTGACGTGCGGGCTGCCAAGTACGGCAACGGCACGCTGCCGTGGAACGACGAGGCGGGCTCATGAGCGGCGGCACGCAGCGGATGACCGGGCGCACCGCGCTGGTCAGCGGAGGCGGCGGCGGACTCGGCGCGGCCATCGCACGCTCCCTGGTGTCCGACGGAGCCCGCGTGGTGATCACCGGCCGCAGCGAACACACCCTCGAGGAGACGGCCTCGCGCCTGGGCCCGGACGTCGTCCACCGGGTCTGCGACGTGTCCCGGCCGGACGACGTCGCGAGGCTCGCGGAGAGCCTCGCGGACGAGGAGATCTCGGTGCTCGTCAACAACGCGGGGATCGCGGGACCGGTGGCGCCGCTGACCGAGATCTCGGCTCGGGACTGGGACGAGGTCTTCGACGTGAACGTGCGCGGGGTGTTCCTGATGTGCCGGGCCTTCCTTCCCGCCATGACGGCGCGGGGCACCGGGGACGTCGTGAACATCGCCTCGGTCTCGGGGAAGCGGCCCCTGCTTCGGCGCACGCCCTACTGCGCGTCGAAGATGGCGGTCATCGGCCTGACCGCCACCCTGGCAGGCGAGGTGGGCCCGCTGGGGATCACGGTGAACTCCCTGTCCCCGGGGCCCGTCTCGGGTCCCCGGATGGAGCGGAACTTCCGCCTGGAGGCGGAGCGCACCGGCAGAAGCTACGCCGAGGCCGAGGAGGCGTTCGTGTCGCGGTCGGCCCTCGGGCGGATGGTCAGCGAGGAGGAGGTGGGCGCCGCGGTGAGCGCGATGCTGCGGATGCCCGGCCTGTGCGGTGCGGACATCGACCTCTCCGCGGGGATGGTGGCGCGGTGACGGCGGCGTGTGCGGGGCACCGCTCCCTCAAGGCGCGGCTCGCGGCGGGTGAACGGCTGTACGGCGCCCTGCTGCGGCTGCCCGCGGAGACCCTGGTGGAGATGGCGGGGGTGGCCGGCCTCGACTACGTGGTCATCGACTGCGAGCACGGCCCTGCCGACATGGCCCTGCTCCAGCACCATCTGACGGCCGCGGCGGCGCAGGGCATCGACGTCCTCGTCCGCGTGGGTACGGCCGAACCGGCTCTCGCCCTGCGATGCCTGGACCTGGGCGCCGCGGGGCTCATCCATCCGCATGTCGACTCCGCGCAGGACGCGCGACGGGCGGTGGCCTCGTCCCACTATCCGCCGCTGGGGACGCGGGGATTCGCGACGTACAGCAGGGCGGGCCGCTTCGGTACGGTATCGGCGGCCGATCACCTGGCCGCCTCGCAGGACACCCTGGTGGTGGCGATGGTCGAGACGGAGCGGGCCTGTGCCGCCGCCGGGGACATCGCCGGCACGCGGGGCGTGGACGCGGTCCTGGTGGGTCCGGCCGACCTCGCGGCGGACTGCTCCTTCCCCGGGCAGGACGTGATCGACGGTCTGGTCGCCTCGGCCCATCGGGCCACCCGTGAAGCGGGCAGGGCGGTCATGACGATCGTCCCGGGCGTCGAGGACGCCAGGGCGGCCGAACGGGCGGGGGCACAACTGGTGCTCTACAACATGGCCCACGTCCTGATGGACACCTTCCGGTCCCTCGCGGTGCCCGGGCCCTCGGACGGGCCAGGCAGGCCCTCGTGACGCCGCGGCCGCGACACCTCTTGACGACCTCCGCCGGGCTCCTTAGTGTTCGGCATGGATTCATACGTATGCACAACCAGGACCGTGCACGATCGGAGAAGCTGTGTCCGCTGTAGCGCCGCCCACCGCCACCGCCGGCGCCCCGGGGGGCGACACGGAGAAGCGGAAGGCGATACGCCGAGCCATCGGCGCGGGAAGCATCGGAAACTTCGTCGAACAGTTCGACTACGGTCTCTACGGGTACCTGGCGCCGGTCCTGGCCCCCGCCTTCTTCCCGGAGAGCGATCCGACGGTGGCGGTGCTGAGCACGTACGCGATCATCGCCATCGCGTGTCTGTTCCGCCCCCTGGGCGGGACGCTCGTCGGCCGCTGGGGCGACCGGGTGGGCCGCAAGAAGACGCTGCTGTGGACCATCATGTTCATGGGCGTCACCACCGCCCTGATCGGCGCCCTGCCGACCTACCACCAGATAGGGATCCTCGCGCCCCTGCTCCTCCTGTTGCTCCGCGTCGTCCAGGGCATGGTCTCGGGCGGGGAGTACGTCGGGGCCGTGGCCTTCATCGTGGAGTGGGCGGAGCCCGACCGGCGTGGTTATTACGCCTCGTACGCCTCCAACAGCTGTTTCGTCGGAATCCTCGCCGGAGCCGGTACCGCCGCGCTCACCAGCTGGGTGTTCGAGGGGCCCGCACTGGACTCGTGGGGCTGGCGCATCCCCTTCCTGCTCGCACTGCCGCTCAGCGCGGTCGGGATCTGGCTGCGGAGGCACATCGACGAATCACCCGAGTTCGTCCGGGCCACGGACGGCGGCAAGGAGATCGTCACGTCACCGATCCGGGAAGCGCTGCGCACGCAGTGGCGGCCGATCCTGGTGCTCTGCGGCGTCTCCGTCATGCTCGCGATCCTGTCCTACAGCTGGGTCACGTTCTATCCCGAGTACCTGACCGGCACACTTGGCCTGCCCCGCTGGATGGCGCTGACGTCCAACGCCATCTCGGTCGCCGTGCTCATCCCGCTGCTCCCCCTGGCGGGTATCCTCTCGGACCGGATCGGCCGCAAACCCATGCTGGTCGCCGGCGCCGTCGCCTGCATCGTCCTGGTTCCGCTGGCCTTCCGGGTCGGTGAGGGCGGAACCTTCGGCACGGCCGTCGCCAGCCAGCTGATCTACATCGTCCCCGAGTTCTTCCTGACCGGCATCGTCACGGTCTGCACGGCGGAACTCTTCGCCACACGGACCCGGTTCAGCGCGAGCGCCATCGCGTACAACAGCTCGTTCTCCATCTTCATGGGGATCACACCGTTCGTCGCGACCCTGCTCGTCAGCAGCTTCGACACGATCTACGCCGTGTGGGTCTATCTCGCCGCGGCCGCCGTCATGGCGCTCGTCGTCGTGAGCGCCTTCATGACGGAGACGTACCGGAGTCACCTGGGCGCGGACAAGTTCGCCAAGTGAACCGCACCCGGACCGCAGCGCCGGCCCCTCGCCCACCGCCGGGCACAGCGGACCGCGATTACTCTCCCGTACATACGCATACACAGCACCTCGAGAAAGGTGAGACTCATGCCGCTGGACCCCGTCGCCTACCTCCCCTACAAGGACCCGGACGACTTCATCCGTGAGGTCACCGACCGCATCTGGGTGGACCGCGACATCGCCCACATCGTCGAGAACTACGAGCCGGACTCGATCGTTCACACGAGTCTGGGCACCGTGGTGGGCCGCGACGGGGTGATCGAAGGCAGCACGATGCGCATGGGCAGCGCGCCCGGTCACATCGGCCAGGCCGAGGACGTGGTGTGGGAAGCGCGCGGCGACGACGCCTTCCTCAGCTCGCACCTCGTCTTCTCCGCCGACGAACATCTGGTGGACGGCCGGAACATCCGTGTCCGTAAGCGCACCGTCGCCAACTGCCTCTACCGCCGCGGCCGGATGGTCGAGGAGTGGGTGGTCCGAGACGAGCTGGCGGACTGTCTGCAGCGCGGCGAGGACCCGGACGAGGCGGCCCGGGCCCTGCGGTTCCAGGGGTACACCGGATCGATGACGGAGGAGCCGCCGAAGGACGTGCTGGTGGCCGGGGTCAGCGGACCGCGTCCCGACGAGTTCCGGCCCGAGTGTGAGATGGTGCTGGAGTTCATCGAGGACGTGTGGTCGCAGCGACGGCTGAACCGGGTCAACGACTTCATGGTGCGCGACCTCTTCCTGCACACGGTCGGCGACCGGACCGTCATCCGCCCCGAGCGCTACCAGAGCGATCTGCTGGCCATGGTCGGGGCCTTCCCCGACGCCAGGTTCGCGGTGCGGGACGTGCAGACCAACTTCGCGCCGCGGTACGCCGGTCTGCGGGTGGCCGTCACCTGGACCATGCACGGCACCTACCGGGGCACGCCGGTGTTCGGTCAGCTGACCGACAAGCCGGTGACCGTCCTCGGGGTGTCCCAGTTCCTGATCCAGGAGGGCCGGATCGTCAAGGAGGTCCGCGTCTACGACGAGATCTCGCTGCGGGCCCAGATCAACAGCACCCGGGGAGACGGCCCGGCGGTGGAGGCCAACATCTACTGACCGCCTGCCTGGCCGCCCCACTCGTTGCGGGTGCGGCGGCCCGGGTCAGCCGGGCAGCCTGGGCACGCTCTCGATCAGCCGGCGGGTGTACCGGTGCTCCGGTGCGCCGAGCACCTGAGAGGTGGCTCCCTGCTCGACGACCAGGCCGCGCTCAAGCACGGCGGTGCGCTCGCACAGGGAGGCCACGACCGACAGGTCGTGGGAGACCATCACCAGCGTCAGGCCTCGCTCCTCCTTCAGTTCGGCCAGCAGATCGACGACCTTCACCCGGGTGGTGACGTCCAGCGCGCTGACCGGCTCGTCGGCCAGCAGGACGCGCGGGTCGCAGACCGTGGCGCGGGCGATGGCGATGCGCTGGCGCTGGCCGCCGGAGAACTCGTGCGGGTAGCGGTCGACGGCGTCCGCCTGGAGGCCGACGCGTTCCAGCGCCTCGACCACCTTGGGTGCGGCCGTGGAGCGGGTGGCGAGGCCGAGGGAGCGCAGCGGTTCCGCGACGATCGCGCCGACCCGCCGGCTGGGGTCGAGCGAGGAGTAGGGGTCCTGGAAGACGCACTGCACGCTGCGCCGGAAGTGGCGCATCTGCTCGCGGTCGCGCGGGTTCAGGTCGGCTCCGTCGAAGAGGACGGAGCCGGCGGTGGGGCGAGCCAGGCCCAGCAGCAGGCGCAGCAACGTCGTCTTGCCCGCGCCGGACTCGCCGACCAGCGCGAGGCTCTCACCGGCCTCGACGGCGAGGGACACGTCCCGCACCACGTCGGCCGCGGTGCCCCGGTAGCGCACCGAGGCGTCCTTCAGCTCCAGCACGGGTGTCATCGCGGGCTCCTCAGGTCCAGGGCGGACTCCAGCTTCCGGGCGCTGGTGACCAAGGCCCTGGTGTACTCCTCGCGTGGCGTGCGCACGATGTCGTGGACCGCGCCGTGCTCGACGGCCCGGCCGTCCTTCATGACCAGCACCCGGTCGGTGACGCGGGACACGACGGCGAGGTCGTGGCTGACGAACAGCACGGCCATCTCCCGTTCCTGGACCAGGCCGTCGATCAGTTCCAGCATCTCCGCCTGCACGGACACGTCCAGGGCCGTGGTGGGCTCGTCGGCGATGAGCAGTTTCGGCTCGCAGGCCAGCGCCATCGCGAGGGCGACGCGCTGGCGCTGACCGCCGGAGATCTCGTGCGCGAAGGCGCGCGCGATGCGGTCGGGCTCGGGCAGCCGTACCTGTTCGAGGGCGTCGCGCACGGCCTCACGCAGGGGTTTTCCCTTGAGGCCGGTGCGGCGGGCGAGCGGCTCCGCGATCTGGCGGCCCAGCCGCATCAGCGGGTCCAGTGCGGTCAGCGGCTCCTGGAAGACGACGGCCGCGTCCCGCCCGCGGACGGCGGTGAGCCGCTTCTCGGCAGTGCCGACCGTCTGCGTCCCGGCCAGTTCCACACTGCCGGTCGCGGTCATGCCGTCGGGCAGCAGTCCGAGCACCGCGAGCGTCGTCAGGGACTTGCCGGAGCCGGACTCCCCGATGAGGCCGAGCCGTTCACCACCGGCCACCGTGAAGGACAGGTCGTCGACCAGGGTCCGTCCGTCGGGGGCGCGGACGGTCAGTCCGCGTACGTCGAGGAGAGTCACGTGCGCCTCCGCCGGGTGGCCGGGTCGAGGGTGTCACGCAGGCCGTCGGCGATGAGGTTCACGCCGATGACGAGCAGGACGAGAAGGATGCCGGGTGCGAGCGCGCCGGCCGGCGCGGTGGTGAAGGTGGCCTGCGCTTCCTGGAGCATGCGGCCCCAGGAGGCGTTGGGCGGCGGTGCGCCGAGCCCCAGGTAGGACAGCCCGGCCTCGGCGAGCACCGCGAGCCCGAACTGCAGGGCGAGGTTGACCACCAGCGTGGGCCAGATGTTGGGCAGGACGTGGGAGAGGACCGTACGCGGCCAGGAGGTGCCGGAGGTGCGGGCGGCGGTGATGTAGTCCTGTGCCAGCACCCGCTTGACCAGGATGCGTACCAGCCGCGCCACGACGGCGCTCTGCGCCAGGCCGATCGCCAGGACCGCCGAGCCGAGCGTCGCCGAGCGTGCGGCGACGATGAGCATCGCCAGCAGCAGCGTCGGGAAGGCGATGAGGATGTCGAGGAACGCCGAGAGCGTGTCGTCGAGCCAGCCCTGCGCGAACGCCGCGAGCACGCCCAGGGTGACCCCGATGACGGCGGCGATGAACACCGACCCGAGCCCCGCCTCGACGGCGATGCGGGAGCCGGTCATCACCTGGGTGAACAGGTCGCGCCCGAGCTTGTCGGTGCCGAGCAGATGCCCGCCTCCGGGTCCGGCGAGCCGCCCGCCGGAGGTGTCCCCGGCGTCGTAGGGCAGCCAGAGGAACGACACCACGGCGAGCAGAGCGATCAGACCGGCGAGTACGCAGCCGACGACGAGGGTGGCGGAGCGCCGGGAACGGCGCTTCGTGGGGGCGAGCAGGTCCGTCCCGGTCATCGGGCACCTCCCGAGAGTCGGCCGCGCAGCCGAGGGTCGATGATCCGCTGGACCAGGTCGGCGACGAAGCCGATCACCAGCACCGCGAGGGTGGAGACGAACAGCACGCCCTGGATGACCGGGTAGTCGTGCTGCGCGATGCCGGTGGCGAGCAGCGAGCCGAGGCCGGGCAGGGCGTACACCGACTCCACGACGACGGCGCCGAGCAGCGTCGAGGCGAGTTCGATGCCGAGGATGGAGATCACCGGCACGGCGGCGTTGCGCAGACCGTGCCGCCACATGGCGCGGCCGAAGGACGACCCGAGGGCACGCGCCGTACGCAGGTAGTCGCTGCCCAGGACGTCGAGGGTGGCGGAGCGGACGTAGCGGATCAGGGACGCGCTCATCACCAGGGCGATGGTCACGACCGGCAGGACGAGGGCGCGGAACGCCTCGGCCGGGTCATCCCAGCCGTCCTGCGGGAAGCCGCCGGAGGGCAGCCAGCCCGCGTTCAGCGCGAACACCGCGATGAGGATCATCCCGAGCCAGAACACGGGTATCGCGATGCCGAGTTGGGACACGCCGCTGAGCAGCGCGCCGTACCAGGTGTGCCGCTTGTGCGCGGCCACGAACCCGGCGGGTACGGCGACCAGAACCGCCAGGACGAACGCCGCCAGCGTGAGCGGCACGGTGACGTCCAGCCGCGCGGTGACCTCGGGGCCCACGGGCAGCGAGCTGACGAACGAGGTGCCGAGGTCACCGCTCGCCAGCTGCCCGAGCCAGTGGACGAACTGTTCGGGCAGCGGCCGGTCGGAGCCGATGGAGTGGCGGGCCGCGGCTATCTGCTCGGGACTGGCGCCGACCGCGGTGAGCGCGTTGGCCGGGTCACCGGGCAGCATGCGCAGCAGCACGAACAGCACCACACTGGCCAGGGCCAGCGACACCGCGAGGAAGGCGAGCCGGCGCAGCAGATAGCGCGCCATCAGCCCTTCTTCTCGATGTCGTAGGCGAAGAACTGCGAGTTCAGGCCGTTGAGCGGGTAGCCGGAGAGCTTGTTGTTCGCGACGACGATCTGCGGGTAGAGGTACAGCCAGTCGCTGGCGGCGTCCTCGGCGGTCTTCCGGTTGACCTTCTTCAGCAGTTCGGTCTGCTCGGCGGCGCTCGATGCTTCCTCGGCCTGCTCCACCCACTTCGTGACCTGCGGGTTGTCGTAACCCCAGTAGAAGTCGGGGTTGCCGTACCAGACCAGGTCACGGTCGTTGACGTGCTCCTGGAGCGTGGCCGTGAAGTCGTGGTTCTTGTAGACCTTCGTGTACCACTCGTCCGGCGTGATCGTGTTGATCTTGACGGTGATGCCGACCTCGGCGAGCTGGGACTTGATGAAGGTCGCGGCCGTCGGGTGCGGGTCGTAGTTGGGGGTGTCGAGGGTGAAGCTGAAGCCCTTGGCGTAGCCGGCCTCGGCGAGCAGCTTCTTGGCCTTCGTCACGTCGTGGGCGTCGACGTCGGTGAGGTCCTCGTACCAGGGGTCGGTGGGCGGCACCATCGAGCCGATCGGCTTGCCGTAGCCGCCCCAGACGGACTCCAGCAGCTTCTCGTCGTCGATGGCGGCGGAGACGGCCTGGCGCACCTTGACGTCGGTGAAGGGCTTCGCCTTGTCGTTGAACGCCAGGAGCAGCTTGGTGGTGGAGTCGCCGTCGTTCACCTTGTAGTTGCCGTTGCTCTTGAACTGCTCCAGGGCGTCGGGCGACTGCTCGCTGGTGACCACGTCGACGGCGTTGGTCAGCAGCGCGTTGTTCAGCGCGGTGGCGTCCTTGTAGTAGTGGAAGACGACCTGCTTGTTGGCGGCGGCGTCACCCCAGTAGCCGGCGAAGCGGTTCAGGCTCAGCGCGGAACCACGGGTCCACTTGTTCAGGGCGTACGGACCGGTGCCGTCCTCGCTCGTCTTCAGGTTCTGCGCCTGGGAGTTGATGATCCAGACGTAGGAGAGGTTGTAGACGAAGGAGATCGACTTCTTGGACAGCGTGATCTTCACGGTCCGCGTGTCGGGGGTGGCGATGTCCTTGATGACCTCGAGGTTGCTCTTGCGGGCCGACTGCGAGTCGCCCGCCGTCACCTTCTCCAGGCTGTACTTGACGTCCTGACTGGTGAGTTCCCTGCCGCTGTGGAACTTCACGCCGTCGCGCAGGGTGAAGGTGTAGGTGAGGCCGTCGGCACTGGTCTCGTAGTCCTGGGCGAGGAGCTTGTCGACCTTGCCGTCGTCGGTGAGCCTGAACAGACCTTCGTAGACGTTGCCGTTGAGCGCCTCGGTGACGCCCTGGCCGCCGCCGGCGGTGTTGTCGAGGTTCTGCGGCTCGTAGAGGGAGCCGATGTTGACGACCGCGTCCTTGTCCCAGGTGCCACCCGAGGCGTTGGAGCCGCCGGAGCCGCCGCAGGCGGTCAGGGTCAGGACGAGGGCCGCGGCGGAGGCGGTGCCGTACAGGACGTTCTTCTTGGTGCTCATGGCGTGAGGGCTCTTTCGGTGCCGGAAGCTGCGGGGTGATCAGTGCTGGGTGTCGAAGCCGTCGCGGAAGACGGGGAGCTTCTCGCCGGCCTCGACGGGCAGGTGGAAGCGGTTCTGCCGCGGCGGCATCGGACAGTTGTACTGGTCGGAGAATCCGCAGGGCGGTACGAACGCCCGGTTGAAGTCGAGGACGACCCGGCTCTCGTCGTCCGTGCGCCGTACGAACAGGAAGCGGCCGGCCCCGTAGGTGAGGTCACCGTTGGTCGGGTCGCCGAAGACGAGCAGCAGGGTGCCGTCGTCGTCGAAGGCGCTGAGCGTGTACGCGCGGCCGTCGACGGTGAGCGTGATGTCGCCGGGGACGGCCAGCTCGCGGCTGCCGCCGTTGTCCCGGATGTGCTCGAAGGCGATGCTCCGGGCGCCGGCGACGGGTGTGTAGGAGGCTTCCAGGACCCAGGCGGGGTCGTAGGGGAAGGCGTCGACCTGGTCGAAGTGACGGAGGGCGGGCGCGTCGGCGTCCCAGAAGCGCAGGCCGTGCTCGGGCTCGCCGGTGACCCGGTCGGTGCGCTGGAGCGTGGTGACGGTCACGGTCTCCGGCCGGTCCGCTCGGGCGTCCGCCACGTCCGGGACCTCGCCTGCCGGGGCCCAGCGGGTCTCGACCAGGGCGAGGTTGCCCGTGGGGGACGTGAGCGAGCGACGGCGCTCGGCGCGCCAGGCTTCCCACTCCTCTGCCGGATCGGCGGATGCGCGGGCGGGGGCGGACTGGGACACGGCGATACTCATTCGTCTAGGCGGAGCAGCCCTCACAGCCCCTGGGCAGCAGGACGTGAATAAATGGCCAAAGCATTACCTTTATTGACCATAAGCGCATCTAATGTCAAACGTCTGCGTCACATTGTGAGACGAATCTCCTGATGGTGGGCGGCCAGCAGCCACCGCTCCGTCGCCGGGCCCCCCACCCGGCACCCGCCGGTGCTGACGGCGGCACCGAGGCTCGGCGCCGCCGTCGGACGGGTTCACGGGCAGCGGCGCCTCAGTAGAGGTAGGCGAACGACTTCACCTGGGACGCGGTGAGGGCTCCACCGAAGACGCGGACGGTGTCCGCTCCTCCGTGGAAGTACTCGCCCCAGCCGCCGTCGGCCGTGTGACCGCGGCCGACCTGGAGCGGGCCGGGGGCGCTCCAGGAGGCGTTGAACGCCGTGGTGGCCACCGCCTCGCCCTTGACGTACAGCGTGATGTGCCCCTCGGAGTCGTCGTACACGACGACCACTTCGTCGGTGTGGGACGTGGGAGCGCCGGGCGCGGCGACGACGGTCTCCGTGGAGCCCGGTTCGCCGCTGCGGGTGACGACCAGCTGCCACTCGGAAGCAGCCGGGTCGTAGCGGACCTTGAAGGCGTCACTGTCGGCGTCGCCCTGCGACAGGACCGTCATCGGGCGGTCGGGGGTGGTGTCGGCGAACCGGACCCGCAGGCCGACGCTGTAGCTGTCGGCGGTGTCGACCACGGGGCCGCCGGTGGCGGCGTAGTCGTCCGTGCCGTCCAGAGCGAGGTGGTCGTTGCCGTCGAGGGCGTCCGCCGGGAACTCGACGCACTCCGGGTCCTCGAGGCAGCCCTCGATGTCAGGGGTGTAGAAGCCCGCGCCGCCGTGCAGGGTGAGCGGCTCGTCGCCGTCCCGGTCGGGGATCACACCGTCATCGGTCCGCTCGATGTCCCAGGCTGCGGCCAGTTCGGCGGGGCGGGAGCCCAGTTCCTCGATCTCCTTGCGGGGCACGACCCGGTCCCAGACCCGGACGTCGCCGATCTCGCCCTTCCAGCGCGCGCCTGAGTCGCCGCGGGCGCGGCCGATCTGGAAGGCGCCGGGGGCCGCCACCGGGGCGACATCCGCGGTGGAGGCGACCTCCTTGCCGTTGACGTAGAGGCGCAGGGTGCTGTCCTCGGTGTCGTACCGGCCTGTCAGGTGGGCCCAGCCGCCGACCGTGGCGCTGCCGCCGGTGAGGGTGGTGGCGCCGTAGCGGAAGGCCCAGGTGGCCGGGCCGTTCTCGGTCGGGCGCAGACCGAGCGTGAAGGCTGAGGTTCCGTCGGCCGCGTCCTGGCCGGCGACCGTCATCGGGGCGTCGGTGGCAGCGGGGCGGACCCAGGCGGAGAGGGCGAAGGTCTTGGTGGTGTCCGTCGCGGGGGCGTCCGCGGTGAGGTAGCTGTTCCCACGGCCGTCGAGGGTGACCGTGGAGGCGAGGTCGGTGCGGGAGGGAGCGGGGGCACCGAAGACGACGCCGTCCTCGGCGCGGGCCACGGGGCCGGCCTCGGCGGCCGCGTTGTGGGATCCGGCCGGATCGGCGAGCGTCCAGTGGGCGACGGGGCTGCGGCCGGTGGCGACCCGCATGTAGTGGGTCGTCTGAGAGCTGGACCGCCCGGCACGGTCGATGGCGCGGACCTGCATGTAGTAGGTCCCGCTGCTCTCCGGCATCCACCGGATGGTGGCCGGTCCGCCCGGCTCTTCGGGCCGCACCCGGGTGGGCACGGAGCCGAGGACGGTGTAGACGTACTCGACGACGTCCTCGGACGGGGAGTCGAACGTGAAAGTGCCGTAGACGCCGACGCCGTCGTGCCAGCCGCTGTCGTCGTCCGGGTACTGCTCGGAGACGACCGTAGCCGGCTCGGGGCTGACCGTGTCGATGACGAACCGGCAGGTGAAGCCGGGGGCTTCGTCACTCCAGGCGGATGTCGCGCCCTCGTCGTCGACGGCCCGGACGTGCCAGGAGACGACGGTGTCGGCGGGGAGGTCGGCGGGTGTCCGCCACAGCTGGGTGATCGGAGAGCGCACGACGTGCGACGTGTAGGCGCGGCGCTGCTGGGCTCCGTCGGCGTCGGTCCACCAGGCCTCGAAATCGGCACCGGCCCCGTTGGTCTCCCACTCCTCGTTGTCCTCCGTCGGGTCCGCGACGACGGCCCGGAGTTCGGGTGCGCGGGCGACGTGGACGGGCTCGTCGGAGCACGCCTTGGTCGAGTCGACGGTCAGGGTGTCGACGCGCGGCTGAAGCGGAGGAAGGTTCTCCCCGGCCGCCGTGGCGGTGCCCGGGGTGGCGGCGAGCAGCACGGCTGCCAGCCCTGTGGCCGCGACGGCGGTTCTGGCGCGCCGGCCGGAATGCGTGGTCATTCGGTTGGGTCCCCCCGACTCGGTTGTCCGGTTCTGCGCGAGGGTGGTTCGCCGCCTTCGGCCGCGCAGGTGCCACACGAGGACCAGCAGCTGTCATGCTCACCATCGGCCTCGGGGCTGCATGAATATAGAGCGCTCTTCGAACGCATTCAAAACACTTTTACGGGTCGCCGCCGAACCGTGACACCGCCGGTCACGGCCCATGGCTCCCGCCCCACGGCCAGGCCGGTGTCACACCCTCCGTGCCGGAGCGCCGTCCGCGTCGTCGGGCCGCGGAAGCGCGGCCGGCACCGGGCCCGTGCTCCCCCGTGGCACCAGCTCCACCGGCAGGACCACGTGTCGCTCCCGATGCGCCTCGGGGTCGTTGATCACGCGGTGGGCCAGGTCCGCCGCCGCCTCCCCCAGCCGGCGGGCCGGCTGGGTCATCGTGGTCAGGTCCCACGGCTCCGCCATCGAGTGGCCGTCGAAGCCGAGGACCGACATCCGCTGCGGCACCGGGACGTTGACACCGCGCAGCACCGTGAGGAGCCTGAAAGCTATGTCGTCGGTCTCGGCGAAGATCGCCGTGGGGGGCTCTGCGAGACTCAGCAGCCGCCCCACCGCCGCTTCCAGGCTCGGCCCCTGCCAGTGGGCGACCTGGCGGACGAGTTCGTCGTCCTGGCCGATACCGGCCTCCGCCAGGGCCGTGCGGTACCCGTCGAGGCGAGCCCTGCTGCTCCAGGCGAAACCCGAGGCGTCCGCGGGCTCCAGGTAGGCGATGCGCCGGTGGCCGAGGTTGAGCAGGTAGCGGGTGCCGCGCTGAGCTGCCTCCACGTCATCCACGTAGACGCCGGCCCTGCCCTCTTCGTGCTGACTGACGAAGACCAGGGGCATGCCCAGGTCGTCCAGGCGCGCTCGCTCCTCGGGAGAGAGCGCGAAACTGACGACGAGCAGGGCGTCGGCATTGCGCCGGGCCGGCAGATGATCGAAGAACTGTGCGCGCTGCTCGGCGTCGATCACGCTGTAGACCAGCATGTCCAGACCGGCTGCGGTGAGCGCGGGTGCCATACCGGCGAGTGCCGCACCCAGGAACCAGGAGTCGAGGTTGGGTACGAGCACGGCGACCCGGCCGGTCCGCCCCGTGACCAGGCTGGAGGCGCTGCGCGAGATCGCGAACGACAGCTCGCGGGCCGCCTTCTCCACGCGCGCCCGGGTCTCGGGGGACACCGTCGACAGACCGCGCAGGGTGCGGGAGACAGTCGAGGGCGAGACTCCGGCCCTCTGGGCGACGTCCGCCAACGTGGCGCCCTTTTCAGCGGTTTCAGCGGTTTCACCGGCCATGCGCGGGACGCTAACACACCGCTCACCCCTCTCGGACACCCGAGGTGACAGCGCTGTCATTTCAATGGCTTCCTGTGATTCATCGGTCGCGACCGTTGACACTCCAGAGCGGGCCTCCGTACTTTGCTAGCGCTGTCATCGGACAGCCCGAGAGGGGAGGAGTACGCCATGTCCCTGCACCGCCGAGCACTGCTGACGGGCGCCGTGAGCACCGCCGCGGCGGGTCTGCTGTCCGGATGCGGAGGAAAGGACCTCGACGACCTGCTCGCACAGGCCGCGGCCGTTCCCAGGAGGCCGGCCCGGCTCACCTGGTGGGTCTCCGAGATCCCCTCACGACGGGGCGCCGTCGTCGCCGATCTGATCATCCGTGCCTTCGAGCGCCGGCATCCCCGGATCCGCGTCTCGAAGATCAACGCGCTGTCCACCTCGGACGGCAACCGCAGCGCCATCGCCACCCAGCTCGCCGGCGGCTCCGCCCAGCCCGACGTGTATCTGGGCGACACGACGTGGCCCGCGCAGTTCGGTCACTCCGCACTCGCCCTGCCGGTGGAGAAGCTGCTCCCGAGCGACTTCTGGGACGCCTATCCGGCGGCCCTTCGAAGCAGTTCCACCTATCAGGGCAAGGTCTACGCGGTGCCCTTCTTCATCGACAGCACCTACCTCTTCTACCGCAAGGACCTCCTCACCAAGCACGGGCTGCGTGTCCCCCGCAGCTGGGAGGAGTTGCTGCACACCTCCCGCACGGTGCAGACCGCCGGTGACGTGGAGGCCGGGTTCCTGTGGCAGGCGGCGGTGACAGAGTCGCTGACCGCCAATGTCACCGAGTTCCTCGCCGACGCGGGCGCCACCGTCCTGGACGGGCGGGGCAGGGCCGCGCTGGGCGGCCCTGAGGCGGAGCGGGCGTTCTCGCTGATGGCCGAGTTCACCGCCCGCGGGGTCACCCCCCGCACCGTGGCGACGTACGAGGAATCGGACGCACAGGACGCCTTCGTCAGCGGGCGCGGGCTGTTCCTCCGCAACTGGTCGTACGCCTGGGTCAACGCGAGCACCCCCGCGGTCTCCCGCGTCGCCGGGAAGGTCGGGGCCACCCTGCGTCCGGGCTTCGAGGGCACCGGCCGCTCCGGCATCTCCTGCGCCGGCGGCTGGAGCAATCTCGTCAACCCGAGTTCCCAGGAGCTTGGCGCCGCCATGGAGTTCGCCCGGTTCTGCGCCGGGGCGGAGGTGCAGCGCCTCCTCGCCCGGGAGGCCGGTGTCATCCCCGCGATGACCTCCGTGCTCGACGGCCGGGAGGCACGCGCAGCCGGCGACCCGACGGTGCTGCGCGCCGCCGACCTGCGACTCGTCGCCCGGCCCACGCAGACCCCGTACTACCCACAGGTCAGCAAGGCGCTGTACACCCCGGCGAACGCGGTCGTGCGCGGCAGCCTCTCCCCCGCGGCCGGTGTCCGCGCCGCACGCGAGGGGCTGCGTACGGCCCTGGAAGGAAACGCGCTGTGAGTTCCGTACAGCAGATGAAGAAGGCGGGAACACCGTCGAAGGGCGAGGGTGGCTCCACGCGCGCCGAGGCGTCACGGCAGTCTCCGAGAAGGACGCCCCCGGGCTTCGCCGCCCGCCGTCGCGCTCGCACCGGGTGGTTCTTCGCCTCCCCCGCCCTCCTGGTCGTCGCCGCGGTGACGGTCTTCCCCGTCGTCTTCTCGCTGGTGCTGTCGTTCTACGAGGTCCGCCTCGAGTACGGCGGTCTGCGGCTCGGCTCGCCCACGCTCGCCCACTACGAGGCGCTCCTGACGCACTCCGAGTGGTACCGGGCTCTCCTGTTCACCTTGGGCTTCACGATCGTCTCGGTCTTCGTCGAGCTGGTTCTCGGCACGCTCGTGGCGCTCGTCCTGGAACGCCTCGGAGCCGCCCGCGGCTGGATCCTCGCCCTGCTCCTGCTGCCCTGGGCCCTCATCAACGTGGTCGCCGCACAACTGTGGTCGTACCTGTTCAACGGCACCTACGGCGCGGTGAGCTGGCTCTGCGAGCAGGTGCTCGGGACCCGACCCGACATCCTCGGGGAGCCGGTGCCCGCGATGGCTGCGATGGTGGTGGTCGACGTGTGGAAGACGACGCCGTTCGTCGCCATCGTCGTTCTCGCCGGCCTGATGCTCATCCCGGGTGACGTCTACGAAGCCGCGGAGATCGACGGCGCCAACGCGTGGACCACGTTCTGGAAGGTCACACTGCCGCAGCTGCGGCCCATCGTCGCCATCGCGGTCCTCTTCCGCATCCTCCAGGCGTTCGGGATCTTCGACCTGCCGTTCGTGCTCACCCAGGGCGGCCCGGGCACGGCCACCCAGTCGGTGGCCATGCTCGGGTACCGGCTCCTCTTCCAGAACCTCGACTTCGGAGGCGGCGCCGCCGTCGCCGTCACCACCGCGGCCATCGTCCTGGGCTGCTGTCTGCTGTTCCTGCGCGTCTTTCGCACCCAAGTCGACGAGGAGGGCCGGGCATGAGCCGCCACGTCCCGCGCACAGGCGTGCGCCGCTATGTCAATGTCGTCAACCTCGGCGGGCTGCTGATCGCCGGGTGCGCCCTGCTGCCCCTGATCTGGATGGCGTCCGCCTCGCTGAAGGGGCCCGGCGAGATCAGCGCGACGCCGCCCTCCCTGCTGCCGGCGGACCCCACCCTCAGCAACTACGAGACGGCGTTCCTGCGCAACGGGATCGGCCATTACTTCCTCAACAGCGTCATCGTGGCCTGCGTTTCCACCGTACTGATCCTGTCCCTGGCGTTCTTCGCCGGATACGCCCTCGCCCGGCTGCCGCTGCGCGGGCGTGGGGCCGTCATGACGGTGCTGCTGATGCTGTCGGTCTTCCCGCCGATCGCTCTGCTCGTACCGCTGTTCCTGATGGAGCGGCAGGCCGGACTGCTCAACAGCTATCCGGGCCTGATCATCCCGTACGTGGCACTGAATCTGCCGTTCGCGATCTGGATCATGCGCAACTACCTCAGTGGCATTCCGGCCGAGTTGGAGGAGGCCGCCGTGGTCGACGGCGCCGGCCCGCTGCGCACCGCCCTGACGGTGATCCTGCCGCTGGCCCGGCCCGGACTGTTCACGGCCGGCGTGTTCGCCTTCACCGCGACCTGGTCGGAGTTCCTGCTCGCGCTCACCTTCAACGGTTCCGACGACCGCCGCACCGTCTCCGTCGGCATCGCGCTGTTCACCAGCCAGTACCAGGTCCCGTACGGTGTGATCTTCGCCGGCGCGATGGTGGCCACCGTGCCGATCGCGCTCCTGGTGCTGATCTTCCGCCGGTCGGTCGTCTCCGGCATGACCACCGGCGCCGTGAAGGGCTGAGCGGCCCGCACGAATCCCCCGGCCCCCTGCCGATCCCTCGCCTGCCCGCACACCCGCACCCCACCCTGGGCACACGCCCGAGAGGCTCACCATGCACCACCGTGACTCCCCCGCCCCCTCCCCGCACGACGCGGACTGGTGGCGGCAGGCCGTCATCTACCAGATCTACCCTCGCAGTTTCGCGGACTCCGACGGCGACGGCATCGGTGACATCCCCGGCGTCACCTCCCGTCTGCCCTATCTCGCCGGCCTCGGTGTCGATGCCGTCTGGCTGAGCCCGTTCTATCCCTCGCAGCTCGCCGACGGCGGCTACGACGTCGCCGACTACCGCGATGTCGACCCCCGGCTCGGTACCCTCGACGACTTCGACGTGATGGTCGGCGAGGCCCGTCGGCTCGGCCTGAAGATCATGGTCGACATCGTCCCCAACCACTCCTCCGACCAGCACGTCTGGTTCCAGGAGGCGCTCGCGGCCGGGCCCGGCTCGGCCGGACGCGAGCGCTACGTCTTCCGCGAGGGCCGAGGGGTGGACGGTGAACTCCCGCCCACCGACTGGCCGTCCAGCTTCGGCGGCCCCGCCTGGACGCGGGTGCCGGACGGCCAGTGGTACCTGCACCTCTACGCCCCTCAGCAGCCCGACTTCAACTGGGACAACCCCGAGGTCCGCGAGGACTTCCACGACACACTGCGCTTCTGGTCCGACCGGGGCGTCGCCGGTTTCCGTGTCGATGTCGCCCACGGCCTCGCCAAGGACCTGCGCGAGCCGCTGCGCGACCTCGGCGAGCAACGGAGTTACCAGCCCGGCGCGCTGCCGGTCGACGGCAGTCATCCGCTGTGGGACCGTGACGCGGTGCACGAGATCTACCGCGGCTGGCGGCAGGTCTTCGACGCGTACGACCCGCCGCGCTTCGCCGTCGCCGAGGCGTGGGTGCGCGCCTCACGGCGTACGGCCTACGCCTCCGGGGACGGGCTGGGGCAGGCGTTCAACTTCGATTTCCTCGGCGCACGGCTCGACGCCGCCGAGATGCACACCATCATCGACTCCGCGCTGGCCGACGCCCGCGAAGCGGGGGCGACCAGCACCTGGGTGCTCTCCAACCACGACGTCGTGCGTCATGTCTCGCGCTACGCCCTGCCCGGCGACTCCACCAAGCTCGACATCGAGGCATGGCTGCTCACCGACGGCCGGGAACCTGCCCCGGACCTGGCGACAGGTGTGCGCAAGGCGCGCGCCGCGGCACTGTTGATGCTGGCGCTGCCCGGGTCCGCGTACGTCTACCAGGGTGAGGAACTGGGGCTGCCGGAGGTCGCCGACCTGGGCCGCGCCGACCTGCAGGACCCGATGTGGGTACGCAGCGGCGGGCGCGTCAAGGGCCGCGACGGCTGCCGGGTGCCGCTGCCGTGGACCCAGGAGGGCGCGAGCTTCGGGTTCGGCCCGGGAGGCTCGTGGCTGCCCCAGCCCGTCGGCTGGGGCCGGTACGCCGCGGACGTGCAGAGCGGTGACAAGGGTTCCTTCCTGGAGCTGTACCGCGAGGCCCTGCGGCTGCGCCGCACACTGCTCGCGGACGAGGCACTGGAGTGGGTCGGCTCGCAGGAGCAGTCGCCTCAGGGGCTCCTGCACTTCACCCGCGCCGGCGGCTGGCACACCGTCAGCAACCTCTCCGGTGAACCTGCCGCGCTGCCGCTGGGTGAGGTCTTCCTCGCTTCCGGCCCGCTGCCCGGTGACGAGCTCCCGCCGTGGACCACCGTCTGGCTACGGACCGGGTCCACGTCCACGTCCACGTCCACGTCCGACCGCTGAGACAGCGGCGCCCGGCCTCTCACGTCCTGAGGCCGGGCGGCAGCGGTCGACCGGGTGGTCACCGCGAGGGCGGCCGCCTCACGGGCGGACCCCGCGGCGCCACCGCTCGGGGTCGATCCGTCCCGCGTACAGGGGGAGTTCGAGCGGTGGCCGGTCGTCCTCGAACGGGTCCCACACCCGGGTGAGGCCCGCGGTCCCCCCCGCGCGCACCCGGCGGGCCTCGGCAAGGTCGAGTACGTCCGTGAGGACCTCTTCCGGGCCGGGCCCCGCCTCGGCGCGCAAGTCCCCCTCGGGGCCCACGACGACACTGCGCCCGTTACCGTCCGGCGCCGCCGCGTTGAGGCTTGCCATGAACACCTGGTTCACGATCGCGTTGGCCTGGGCGAGCACGACTTCCTGGGCGCGGTCGACGGTGGGCGTACGCACCAGGTTCAGTACGAGGTCGGCGCCCTGCCACGCCAGATGGCGGGTGGTCTCGGGGAACCAGGCGTCGTAGCAGATCGTCAGGCCCACGCGTCCGTATTCCTCCATGTCGAAGACCACGAAGGTGTTGCCGGACGCTGTGGTCTCGTAGGGCCGCCACGGGAAGATCTTGCGGTACTCCGCGACCCGTTCGCCAGTGGGCGAGTAGACCGGAGCCGTGTTGTAGATCCGGCCGTCCGCGCCCTGCTCGTAGACACTGCCGGGCACGAGCCAGATGCCCAGTTCGCGGGCGAGGGCCGCCAACCGGGTGCCACGGGGCCCGTCCAGTGGCTGGGCCGCCGCGGTCATGACCGTCTCGGGGTCCTCGCCGGGCCTGTGGCCGCACAGGTGGAGTTCCGGATACGCGAGCAGCCGGACGCCGGGATGCGCCTCGGTGACGCCGCGTACCTCCGCGGCGAACGCGTCCGGGTCGTCGGCGGCGTGATGCCGCGCGGCCGTCTGGACGAGGCCGATCGACAAGGGGATCGTCATCGCAGGGGCAACCTTCCGCGAGGGTGTGTCCGGGGCTCGGACGAGCCAATCATCGCGCCTGCCACAGGACAAGATCCCTTCCTCCAGTGGCATCCACAGGGCGACCCAGCGGGTCCACGGTGGCGCGTCCACGGCACGGCCGGGTTCCGCAGTCCCCTCTTTGTCACCCGGGACACCGTCGACCGGGTCACCGATGAGCGTCTCCAGCACCTCGGGTGGCAGCCCCGGGCACGCCGCCGGACTTCTTCGGCTCCGCCGCGCAGGCGAGGTCCTGCGAGGGGCGCTGCCCGGTGGTCAGGAAGGCCGTCACCGTGTCTTTCGCGCACGTGTTGGGTCCGAAGGGATAGACACCGTGCCCGCCCTGATCGGCCGTCACCATCGTGGCCCGTTTCCCGAAGGCCCGCCGCAACTCCTGGGCGCCGAACAGCGGCGTTCCCGGGTCGCGCTCGTTCTGCGCCATGAGCACGTTCGACGGGCCCCGGTCACCGATGCGCACCGGCGGCTCGACCCGCTCGTCCGGCCAGAACGCGCACGGTCCGATGTCGGCCGTGGACCCGCCCAGCATCGGGTGGTTCAGACGGTCGGCCGCGACATCCTTCTGGTACTCACGGACTGTCCCCGGCCACCGCGAATCACTGCAGATGACGTGATGACGGCCGGAGAACAAGCTGTCCAGCGGGGGCAGCGGCGGGCCGGGCGGCAGCGGACGGTCCGTGTCGAGCGCCTGCCGGGTCCGGGTCTCGAACGAGAACTCCGAACGGCTCAGGCCATCGCTGACGGTCTGGGCAACCCGGAGATCGCCCGGAGGCTGGGCATCAGCATCGCGACCGTCAAGGCGCACACAGGCAACCTGTTCGCCGAGCTGGCGGTCGAGAACCGGGTGCAGATCGCACTCCTGATCCGCGACGCAGGGGAATGAGCAGGCTGAGTACGTCCAAGGGGGCAGCCCCCACCGGACTTCGGGGCCTGCCCTGCCGCTCGACTACGCGGACCCGACGGTCGCGCGGTCACCGTCGCGCCCGCAGGTCGCCGAAACTGCCCACCGCGTCGGCCCGCTGCTGCTCGACGACGGGCCCTGCGTCGACGAGCGCGTCAACGCCTGCCTGCCTACGGGACAGTTGCCCGCACACGACCCGACCTGCGACGCGTAGCCCCGGCAGCGGTACCCGGCGACGCGGCGTGTGCCTGCGTCGCCGGAAACCGCACGCACCGGAACCGGTCCGGGGAACATCCGGTGGTTACCAGCAGGAGGTTCCGTCGTCCTCGCGCCAGGCCACGTTCGTGACGGACATGGGAACGGTGAAGTAACTCCCCTGGCCGCTGCTGACACATGCCGTGTACGCGGGCCCCTGCCCCTCGTCCTGCACGACGTAGTACGTCATCGTGACGTCCCGGGCCGTGTTGTTGTAGAAGATGTGGCCGGGGGCGCTGCCGGACCATTCGCCCTCGGTCGCCAGTGACGGAGGCGTATCGGTGTCTCCGTACCAGTAATCGGGCCAGACACAGAACGTGCCCTGCGGGCAGTTGCCGGGAGACCACGCCGAAGCGCTGGTCGCGGAAGCCATAACACCGAGGAAGGCTGCGGGTATCGCCGCGAGGGCGATGGTCCTCAAACGCATGGGGGGGTCCATTCCTGAGACGTCGCATGCACGCTGACCGTGCAGATATTGAAAGATCAAGCGTTAGATTAGCGGCATCCTGCCCCACGCGCACGGAGTGAACTCCCGTTCGGCAGACCGGACTTGACGCTGGTCGTGCACACGGTGACGACCCGGGGGCAGAGCCGGGTGATCACGATGACGTCGTCGTGCTCTCTCATGACTGCGCCCGGGCCGGCGGCGAGCGTGGCGGCGAGCCGATAGCGGCCGTCCCGGACCACAGCCAGGATCCGGGCGCGGCAGTCGTCGTTGATCGCCGCCCGGAGGGACAGCAGGTTCTTGACGATCTCGGCGTCCTCGTCGGGTTCGTCGCGCGGGATTGCTCGTCCTGTGCACAGCAGCAGCGTGGAGAGTCGTTGACCACGGCATACGGACATCCGGCCGCGATTCATCCTTGAGTGGACCAGGTGGACATCAGCGCAGCTCCTCCCGCGAATGGCTGCTGTTCCTCCGCGCCCGCCACACGACATGTTCCCTCCTCAGGCACGCCGCAGTGCGGGCATGAGGCGGAGCGCGTTGTCACGGTTGATGCCGCGACGGCGGCGGGCCGTGAGGACGGGGTCGGTCTCGACGGCCGGCACCGTGTATGCGGTGATGATGTCGGCAGAGGCGGCCGGCCAGTCGGTGCCGAAGAGGATCCGGTCGGCACCCGCGGTGGACACCAGGGTGCCTGAGGGGGCCATCGGGCCCGCCGTGTCGTAGTAGAAGCGGTGAAGATGGTCCTGCACCTGGGCAGCGTCGAGGGGAGGGGAACAGAAGTCGCCGAAGGCCTTCATGCGGGTGGCGATCTGGGGGAGGAACCCGCCGCCGTGCGGCAGGATGACTGACAGGTGCGAGTAACGGTCGAGTGTCCTGGTACGGATCAGGTTCACAGCGGCACGCGTGGTGTCCAGCAGGAAATCGCACATGAAGTTCGGAATTCCGGGGACGGTGGGCACGCCGGGGGCTCCGCCCGGGAGGTCGAGCGGGTGCGTGAAGAGGACCGCGGCGCGTTCGTCGAGTTCCGCGAGGAAGCGGTCGTACGAGGGGTCACCGAGGTAGACGCCGTTGTAGTTGGCTTTCACGCTGACGCCCACGGCGCCGAGTTCGTCGAAGGCGCGCCGGAGAGCCCACGTGGTCACGTCGGGATGGTCCAGGACGGCAGGGCCGAGGACCGCGAAACGGCCCGGGTGCGCGGCCACCACATCGGCCAGCGCCTCGAAGACGACAGTAAGACCTTCCCTCGCCTGCGCCGCGGAGCGGTACCGGTCCTGCATGGTCGGGTTGAGGACCGCGGTGGCGATTCCCACCCGGTCCATCAGTGCCAGGGCGGAGTCCACGTCCCAACGCGCCCACCACGGCAGTTCCTCCCGCCGCACCAGGCCCTCGCGCTCGGCCCAGTCCACCCACGCCGGAGCGGTGAAGTGGTGATGGACGTCAATCCTCGCCCGGCCTGCGTCATCACCGCTCCCCGAGCCCGGCGGCACCGCCTCTTTCCTGTCCACAGCGTCGGCGGCACCGCCCGTGGCAGCAGTGGTGGCCGCCACGGCCCCACTGGCGATGAGCAGACTGCGCCGGCTCATGGCCGATTCCGACATCCGCTTACCCCATCCGTAGAGCCCGTCAGTTCGCCGCACCACGATGGCCCGGCGGCGGGCCCACGATCACCACGGCGTGCCCTGTTCGGGACCGGTTCCCTCGGACGGACGCACTCCCGAGCGAGAGCCTCGGTGTACGGGTTCGCGTTCGGGCCCCCACACGGGACTCCGGCCTCAGCTCAACCGGAACACCGGGCCGCGCGGTGTGAACGGCAGAGTCGCACCCTGCGGGATCAGGAAGGCGTGCTCGCGCCGGATCCGCAGCGTGTCGCACCAGCCGTCGGTGATGATCAGCACCGGCGCCTCTGCCGGGAAGTCGTCGGCCCTCCGCAACAGCTCCATGCCCGGCTGGAGTTCGGTACCGCCACGGCCGCGCACCCGCAACCGGCCCGCGATCTCGGCCGGCGGCAGGTATCCCGCGTCGTACGGCGCAGCTTCGCAGAACACCACACGCGCCGCCGGTACGTCGCGTGCCTCCGCGTACGAGGCGATCGCCCCGAGGGCCTTGCCGAGCAGGGAGCTGCTCATCGAGCCGGAGGTGTCGAGTACGACTCCGAACGTGCAGCGGGCAGTCTCCTCGGGAGGGAAGTACCGGCCGGCGCGCGGAATGTCCGGGGTCGACTCCTGCCGCCGGGCGGGGCCCGCGACTCGACAGCGTCTGCCGCCCTACTCGAAGAACTTGAGGCTCCAGCCCGTGTCGGCGGCCGGGCCGGGAACGTTGGCGCGGCTGTAGGTGGTGTTGCCCCACCAGGAGAACGAACCGGTGTACCAGTACCGGTTCTCCCACGTGTACGGCGTTCCCTTCGGAACCGCGTGGAACATCAGGGGAAACCTGGGGCCGGCGGGCGGGCTGGTGCCGATGTCGCCGTCGAGCAGGACGAAGCTGTGGTGGCCAGGGCCGTTGACGTACAGCGTCGGGTCCCAGCCGGACATCATCGTCGCGCGGTTGGAGCCGAACAGGCAGCCGTTCGACTTGTACCAGTCCCAGACGTACGTCGGGTCGCCGCCGGCCCGCAGCCGCAGGTCGGCCAGGCAGTACTGGTCGCTCCAGCTGCCGTTGGCGGAGTACGCGATGTGCAGCTGCCCGTTCGGGTCCTTGATGGCCTCGGGGCTCTCGTTGATGAACGGGTTGCCGACCACTCGTTCCCAGCTCTCCCGCGGCTGCGAGATGACGTACCGCGCACCGGTGGGGGTGGTGGGACTGCTCATCCGCGCGATGTAGAGGTTCTGCTCCACATTGGTGTCACCGGCCCAGCCGGACCAGACGAACCAGCGCTGGCCGTTGAAGGTGAACAGGGTTCCGTCGATGGCCCACTTGTCGTCCGGCAGGGCCAGTTGGCTCTCGCCGGTGTACCCGCTGTCCGGGCCTGCCGAGCTGATGACGTACATCCGGTGGGCCGACCCGCGGCCGGCCGAGAAGTAGATGTAGTAGCGGCCGCCGTCCTTCACGATCTCCGGAGCCCAGACCTCACCGCGGCCGGCCGTGTCCGACCACACCTGCCGGGCGGGCGCCGACGCCAGCGCGGCTGTCGAAGAGGCCTGCCGCACGGCAATGCCCCCACCGGTCGACTGCACCGATACGTAGGTGCTGCCGACCCGGATCACGCTCGGGTCCGCGGCTCTGATGGTCTGTTCCGCCTGAGCGTGCCCGGCGGACGACAGGGACATGACGGCAGCGAGGACGCCGGACAGCGCAACGGCGGCGGCGCCGGAAAGAAGACGAGAGAGATTCATAGTCCCGTTCCATGGTTGGCCTCCGCTGCGACGCCGAGCCGGGGGGATTTACATCGATGGAAGAGCGCTCCCACAGCATCCCGACTGGTCCTGAACATGTCAATATGCCGCGTGGCACCTCACCAGCAGGGCGTCCACCCTTCTCCTTCGACTGCACCGAAACGGGTGACACGTCGAAACGGGTGACGACTGCCGCAGGGACCCTGAGGATCCGACGAGCACACAAAGGGCTGGACTGGTGCCACACCAGGCGACATTCACCCTGCCGGCGGCGAGGCAAGCGTTCTCACGGCGACACCACTGCCCGCTCAGTGCGCACCGGCCCTCGGCGGGACGGCGCCCACGCACCGGTCCCGCTGGGGCCGCAACCCGCGGACGGTCAGCAGCAGCCCGGCACCGAGGACGACCTCCCCGGCATTGCCGAGCACGGGCACCTGGGCGGCAGCCCCGGAGACCACCACCATCACGGCAGCTGTGAGGGCGAGCCAAGGAAACCCGGTGTGACGCCACAACACGATCCCGGCGGCGAGAACCACCAGTCCGGTGATGACGGCCGGCAGCGGGCCCGTCGGTGACGCGGCATCGTTGACGTACCGCAGGGTGTCCGCCCACCGCTCCGCACGCAGCGACAGACCGAGGATGTCGTGGAGTGCACCCGCCGCCACCAGGAGGACCGCAAGACCGGCGGCCGCGCCTCGTACGAGCCTCCTCCGCGCCCGAAGCAGCCCCGCGCGGTCCGCCGCCGACAGCGACCAGAGCACCAGAAGGGGCGTCAGCAGCGCGTGCAGCACGAAACGGGGGACGCTCATCGCCTGCAGCAGGGGCCCGGCTCCCACCAGGCCCCCCATGGCGATCACCCCGTTGTCCCAGACCAGGGCGAAGCACACCAAGGTCGGCACGGCGGCCAACAGGCCAGGCGACGCTCGCCAGTGACGCCCTGCGGCCACGGCCAAGCCCAACTGCGCGGCCGCGAGCACCGCGAAGACCAGCGAG
Source organism: Streptomyces sp. NPDC005794 (assembly GCF_042871445.1). Classification (NCBI taxonomy): domain Bacteria; kingdom Bacillati; phylum Actinomycetota; class Actinomycetes; order Kitasatosporales; family Streptomycetaceae; genus Streptomyces; species Streptomyces sp. NPDC005794. Next base: position 362,120 of record NZ_JBIAIN010000002.1, on the reverse strand, counting down.
AACACTGCACACTCCCCTCGTACCACCCAAAATATTTCAATGGTCAAGATACTTGGAGAGTGTGAAACTCAAGGAGGCAGGGGCCTGCTTGCGCGTGGGAAGACCCGGATGTCGGTGCCGTCGCGCTCGGTCGACGCGGACCGGGTCTGGCTCATGGAGCACGGCCGGCTGACCGTCCAGCACTCCAAGGCGATCAGCCGTGAGGTGAACGACCTCTGCCGCAAAGTCAGGGCGGCGCCGCTGCCCCTCACGCGACAGCGGCTGGTCCGGATGCATCACCCCATGCCGTCCGGCGCTCCACGACGAGGAAGCGGCTCCACCGAACGTTCACGAGGTCTGACCGTACGTGGGCAACAGTGGGTTGACGCGACAGCGACCGAAGGGAAAGGATCGTCGAGCTCGAAATTGACAACGTTGTCTTACGAGAGGATCGCGATGAGAGCGTTGAAGCGCGCGTTCACGACCTTGTTGATCATCACCACCGTGGCCACGGCTTCCGCCACCTCCGGTGTCGCCGACACCAGGGACCGAGGACCGAAGTTCGCCGATGACCCCACCACGCTCGTCGACACGTCGATCGGCAACAACGGTGACGGGACCACCTTCCCCGGCGCGACCGCCCCGTTCGGAATGGTTCAGCTGAGCCCCGACACGCAGCTGAACAAGTACGCGTCCTACGACTACGCGCAGGACACCATCCTCGGCTTCAGCCACACCCACCTGTCGGGCGTCGGCTGTCAGACGATGGGCAACTTCCGGTTCATGCCGACCACCGGTGCGGTCACGTCGTCCGACCCGGCGCAGTACGGCGCGAAGTTCAGCCACGACAACGAGACCCGCGCGCCGGGCCACTACGGGGTGAAGTTCGACAACGGCATCCAGGCCGAACTCGCCGCGACGGAGCGCACCGGCCAGCACCGTTACACCTTCCCGGCCGGATCGGACTCGGAGAACATCCTCATCGAGACCGGCGAGAGCAACGGCAGCACCTATGCCGGCGACATCAAGGTGGTCGGAAACGACACCGTGGAAGGCTGGCTCCAGGGAGGCAACTTCTGCGGCGAGACCGGTAAGGAGCGCTACCGGATCTTCTTCAGCGCCAAGTTCGACCGGACGTTCTCGAAGTTCGGCACCTGGTCCGACGGCACCCTCACCCCGGACCAGCGCGAAGCGTCGCGCGGCACCAAGCGGGCCGGCGCCTGGCTGACGTTCGACCCGGCCGAGGGCGACCAGGTCGGCACTTCGGTGGGCCTGTCCTACACCTCGGTCGACGGTGCGCGCCTCAACCGCAAGGCCGAGCAGCCGCGGTCGTTCGACGAGGCCCGCACCGGCGCGCACGACGACTGGGAGGACGAGCTGAACCGCATGCGCGTGGCCGGCGGCAGCATCGCCGACCAGCGCACGTACTACAGCGCGCTCTACCGCTCGCTGCTGCACCCGTCGATCGGGTCCGACGTCGACAACCGTTACCGCGGCTTCGACGACAAGGTGCACCGCGCCGATTCCACCTACTACCAGATGTTCTCGCTCTGGGACACCTACCGCTCGCAGAACCAGCTGGTGGCACTGCTGAACCCGGACAAGGCCGCGGACATGGCCAAGTCCGTACTCCGCATCCACCAGGACGGCGGCTGGGTGCCTCGCTGGGGACTCGGCAACGGCGAGACCAACGTGATGAGCGGCGACCCCGTCACCCCGTGGATCGTCGACATCTACAACCGCGGCCTGCTCGACGACCACACCGCGCGTCAGCTCTTCGACGCACTCTGGAAGAACGTCAACGAAGTCCCCTCGGACCAGTCGCTCTTCCGCGGCCGTGACGGCAACCCGACGTATGTCGAGAACGGCTGGGTCGGTTACCAGGACCTGCCCGGTTACACCTACGGCGACAGCCGCCAGGCGGGCTCGGCCACCCTCGAGTACTCGCTCGCCGACTGCGCGCTCTCCACGATGGCCGACGGCCTCGGTTACAAGGACAAGGCCGCGACGCTCGCCCCGCGCTGCGGCAACTTCGCCAAGCTCTGGGACACCGACGTCACCTCGCAGGGCTTCTCAGGGTTCCCCGTCACGAAGAACGCGGACGGCACCGTCGCCGGCGACCCCGACCCCACCCTGAGCGGCGCGTTCCACGAAGGCACCGCATGGCAGTACCAGTGGCTCGCCCAGCAGGATCCCCACGCCCTCTTCGGTCTCATGGGCGGCCAGGCGAAGGCCGAGCAGAGGCTCGACACGTTCTTCGACATGCCGACCGTGCTCAGTGACCCCGCGAAGGCCGCCTCGGAGTCGTGGGTGACCGGCGCGTACGACTACCACAACAACTTCTCCTTCAACCCCAACAACGAGCCCGACTTCCACGCGCCGTGGATGTACACGTGGACCGGCACACCGTGGAAGACCTCAGCCGTACTGCGCGCGATGCGGACGCTCTTCACCGACGACGCCTACGGCATGCCCGGCAACGACGACCTCGGCGCCACCTCGTCGCTGCTCGTCTTCGCCATGGCCGGCATCTTCGAGGCCCAGCCCGGCTCCGCCAACTACATAGTCAGCGCACCCATGTTCGAGAAGGTCGAGATCCGGCCCGAGCACGGCCGCAAGATCAGCATCGAGGCGCCGGGCGCTGACGCGTCGAAGCTCCAGTACGTGTCCTCCGTGGGCACGAACAAGGGCAAGCTGCGCCAGAGCTGGCTCGCCCACAAGGACCTGCTCCGCTCCGGCACGATCAGGATCGAGCTCTCCGACAGGCCGACGAACTGGGGTGTCAACACCGCCCCACCTGCCATGGCCGCCCAGGGCTGAGATGTGGGGTGTGGGCCCTCCCGAAAGTGAGGGCCCACATGTGGAATCCTCGGAAAGGCGCATTTCACCTCCCACCCGACATCACCCCGGCACGGGTCAGCAGCGGCTCGGCTTCCACCGAGGCCGGAGCGTGGGAGCTCGGCTGCCTTGGGCCGGCCGGGGATGTGGGTCGGTGACCGGACAGCCGGTTGTGAGGTCAGGTGATGCGCGAGATGGTGCGAGGCGACACTGCCGGTGCCGTCGTCGGAGGACCTCCGTGGCCGAACGTACGCCCGCGTCACTGCCCGCCCCGCCCGACTACGCCGCGGTGTTCACCGCCGTGCGGACCGTTGGCGACAGCGGCTACGGGGAGACCGGCGAGCGGTTGCTGGAACTGGCTGCCCACCAGCCGGGATTCCTCTCGGGGTGGTCCTGGATGAAGTCCCGCACCTCGGGGTTCTGGCTGCTCTTCCGGCTTGGGCGGGCCGAGCGGAGGCGTCTCCGCTCGGGACATGCCTCCCTGGCCTCGTCACCCGAAGTCACCGTTCGAGGCTGCGGTGGACGACTACGCGACGGTTGAATACGTGTGCCCACCAGTCCAACCTCGTACACCTAGCCCTCCGGGTAGAAGAGGAACAGCGTGCAGCCGGTGGTGGTCGAGGGCACGTGCCACGACCCGGCCGGGGCGTGCAGGAACGTGCCGGCGGGGTAGTCGCGTGCTCCGTCGTTGAAGGTGCCGGCAACCACGTAGACCTCCTCCGAGCCGGGTTCATGGACGTCACGGCGCGGCCAGGACGCGCCCGCCTCCATCTCCAGCACGTCGGCGTGCGCGGCGGTCGGCCCCCGCCACAGGGGACGCAGCCTTATCCCGGGGAACAGCTCACGGACCGGGGATTCGTCGACAGAGGCGGAGGTGTAGCCCTCCTGCGCGAGTATCTCTGGGTACATGCCTGCAACAGTGCCGTGCGCGGGCTGCGGCGGAACAGAGTCTGTGATGACACCGTGGGGTACTTTCGTGCCATGCATCGCGTGATGGCCCTGGTGCGTCCGGTCCAGTCAACGTTCGAACTCGGCTGCGCCGTCGAGGTCTTCGGCACGAAGCGGTCAGGGGTGCCGCAGCACTACGCATTCGAGGTGTGTACCGAGACGCCCGGCCCCGTGCCGACCACAGGCGGGTACGCGATGTCCGTGTCGCAGGGTCTGTCGGCGCTCGAGGCCGCGGACACCGTGATCATCCCGGGCTGGCTGCCACTGGAGGAGCCGCTCTCCGATCCCGTGCGCCGGGCGCTGTTGCGGGCGCACACGCGTGGGGCGCGGCTGGTCACGATCTGTTCCGGGGTGTTCGCGCTGGCGCGCACGGGGCTGCTGGACGGTCGCTCGGCCACCACGCACTGGGCGAGCGCCGGGCAGTTGCGGCACGAGTTCCCCCGCGTGCGCGTGGAGCCGGACAGGCTCTACGTGGATCACGGTGACGTCGCTACCAGTGCCGGCGCAGGCGCGGGGTTCGATCTGTGCCTGCACCTGGTCCGACAGGACCACGGGGCCGCGTACGCCGCCCTGCTCGCGCGGCACATGGTGCTGCCGCCGCATCGCGAAAGCGGTCAGGTGCAGTCTGTGTCGCCTCCACTCCCCGGGGACGCGCTCAACGGCCTGCTCCAGTGGGCCGACGAGCGTCTCGGGACACCGTTGTCGGTGGACGGCCTGGCCTCGCACCTCGGTGTCTCGCCCCGCACCCTCGCCCGACGCTTCGCCGACCAGCTCGGTACGAGTCCGGGTGCATGGCTGCTCTCCCGGCGGGTGGCCGCGGCACGCACCCTGCTGGAGGATACGGATGTGCCGGTCGAGGCGATCGCGGCCCGCGTCGGCCTCTCCTCCGCGGTCAACCTGCGCCGCCGCTTCCGCGCCCGGACAGGCACGACCCCGGGCGCCTACCGGCGAGCTTTCCGGGCCCCGTGATCTGGCGGACAGGCCCTGGTGGGGCTGTGTCACGCATCTGGGCAAGTGAGCGCGGTGGTTTCCTGACGGTATAAGGGCAGATGAACTCGCTGCGTGCCGGGGCATGTTGGCCGAGCCGGCGGGTGCCCCCGGCTCATTTCCCCGCCCCGGCCGTGGAAGACGGGCTTTGGCGACGATCCGGACCACGCTGGACGGAGTTCACCACCGCGTACGGACGCGGGTCGGCGGGGCGCCCCGCGTTGACGCCGGTCAACTGGGGCACGGCAGGGAGGCCTTCGGTCCTGCCGTGCCCATGGAACCGTCGTTCCGGTCGGCACGCCGCCGGTTGTCGAGCACCGGAGTCGGACGGGTTACGGTTTGAGAGCACGATCGAAGACGATGAGCGGAGCGGCATGACTGGTTCACACGAGCGGATAGATACCTCGACGGCTCACTCCGCGCGCGTGTACGACTACATCCTGGGCGGCAAGGACCACTATCCGGTTGATGCCGAGGCGGGTGACGCGATGTGCCGGCACTGGCCCGCGCTCCCGGTGCACATGAAGGAGAACCGGCGGTTCATGCACCGGACCGGCCGCTACCTTGCCCGGGATCGGGGCATCCGCCAGTTCCTCGACATCGGAACCGGCCTGCCTACTGCCCCGAATCTGCACGAGTTGGTGCAGGAGGTGGCGCCGGAGTCGCGCGTGATCTATGTCGACAACGATCCCATCGTCCTCGCCCACGCCCGCGCCCTCCTGCAGGGTTCCGCGGAAGGCGCCACTGCCTACGTCGACGCCGACATGCACGATCCCGATGCGATTCTGGAGAGCCCGCAGTTCCAGTCGTTGATCGACCTGGACGAGCCGGTCGGCCTGATGATCATCGGGGTTCTCCACTTCCTCATTCCCCCGGACGACCGGCGTCTGGTGCGGCGGCTGCTGGATCCGTTGCCCTCGGGCAGCTACCTGGCGATGACGATCGGCACCGGGGACTTCGCGCCCGAGGAGGTCGGTCGGGTGTCGGAGGAGTACAACCGGCAGGGGATGCCGATGGTGCTCCGCGATCTGCCGACAGCTTCCTCGTTCTTCGACGGGATGGAACTGGTCGAGCCCGGGGTCACCCAGGTCCACAAGTGGCGGCCCGACCGCGAACAGGACGGTGTCGATGACCGGGCCATCGCCATGTACGGCGCGGTGGCCCGTAAGCTTTGAGAGGGGCACACCTGGTGACCCGTTGAGTCGGCCTACCCGGACCCCTACGGTTTCCGCGACTGCGGCTGGGACCAGGTCATGGCCGACAACGGAGGCATCGACTGCTGCGTCCGACGGGAGTCCGACGCGGTGGATCAGGAGAACATCCACATCCACCGGCACGAAGTCGGCCACATTTTCGGCCTCGCCGACTTCTACGACTGGACGCCGACCGGCCGGTGCTGCCTCCTCATGAAGGCGGGCGCTGCCACGCAGATCGCGAAGTTCCACACGTGGACGCTCCGCGACCTCTGGCGCCGTCCGTGCCCCGGCTCCCCCTTGCCCGGTCCCCGGCAACCTTTTCCGTGGCGGCTGCCACTGAACTCCGACGATTCCTCAACGAACTCGTAGAGAAGGTTCAGATGAGCCCTGAAGCCATGGTCAGCGGCACCAGCCGCAGACGCTTCCTCCTCGGCGCCGCGGGCGCGCTCGGTGCCGGCGCGGCGGGTGCCCTGGGCGTTCCCCACACCGCCTCCGCTGCCGTCTCCTCCGCAACCACCGGCAGGGGCGCGGCGGCGACCGGCACCGTGTACATCGCGAGTGACTCCACCGCGCAGACGTACAGCTCGGGCTACTACCCGGAGGCCGGGTGGGGTCAGAAGCTGTCCTCGTACTTCACCTCGAACATCACCGTCGCCAACCGAGCCATCGGCGGGCGCAGTTCGCGGTCGTTCATCCAGCAGGGGCGGCTGGCCGCGATCCACGACGTGATCAAGCCCGGTGACTACCTCTTCGTGCAGTTCGGGCACAACGACGCCACCGTCACCAATCCCGAGCGGTACACGCCGCCTGCCGACTACAAGGAGTACCTGCGCAACGACTACATCCGCGCGACCCGGGCGCTGGGCGCTACACCGGTCGTGGTGACGCCGGTGTCGCGGCGCTCCTACAACGCGTCGACCGGGAAGTTCAACGTCTCGTTCCCCGCGTACGTGGACGCCGCGAAGGCGGTGGCGCAGGAGGAGGGTGCGGCACTGGTCGATCTCTCGGGGGCCAGCCGGGCCTACCTCGACGGGATCGGGGTGGAGGCGTCCAAGGGGATCTTCCTGTGGCTGGACGCAGGGCAGTACCCGAACTTTCCCAACGGCGTCCAGGACAACACCCACTTCCAGGAGCGGGGCGCCGTCGAGATGGCCCGCCTCGTCTCCCGGGCCGTGGCGCGGCTGGGGCTGCCGCTCTCGGGTGAGGTGGTGCCCGCGGCAGCGGGCTGAAGCACTCGCGGTGCGCCTGCCGCACCTGCGTCAGAACGCCGGCGTCACCGGGGCGAACTCTCTGCCCCGGTGAGGCCGGCAGCAGGCCGGTCGCCGACCGCCGCTCCCGCCGCTCCCGTGATCGTCAGCCGGACTTCGGCGGCTTCTGCGCGTCGAAGGCGAAGAGAGTGTTGTCGGCCGCGGCCACGATCACCACACGCCCCGCAAGGGTCACGCGCGGGCTTGCGCCCTGCTCGCCCGTCATACCATCGGCCTGCGGGTCTGTCGTCCACAGGGTTTCGCCGTCGTGCGGCGACAGTGCGACCACCCGGCCGGTGGCCGAGCTGAAGTACAGCGCGTCAGCTCCCGCGACGGGACCCGACGCGCCCTCCACGCTCGTCTGCCGCGACCACTTCTTCCTGCCGGTCGCGGGGTCGAGCGCTGTGAGGAGACCGGTCTGCCCGCTCACGTAGACGGTGCCGTCCGCCATGCCGGGCGTCCCCTCGTACGTGGTGGCCAGTCGGGAGTACGTGACCTTCCGCGAGGCCGGGTCGACCCGCGCCACCCCGTCGTAGCCGGTCAGCGCCGTTCCCTCCATGTGCTCCTGAAGGAGTACGAGCCTGCCGTCGGCGACGCCCATCGGCACGGCGGGGCCGTCGACCGCGATGGGCCTGCCCAGTGTCCCCGAGGCGCGGTCGACCGTGTACAGGGTGGGGTGGCGCACCTCTGAGGTCTCCACCTCCGCATCCGTCGCGCACATCGCGAAGAGCTGTGGGCCCGCCGGGACGGGAGCGCACTGCGTACCCGCGGGGAACGACGTCGTCCAGGTGACCTCACCGCTGTGCGCGTCCCGGGCCTCGAAGCGGGAGTTGGAAACGTCGACCGTCACGACGGCGGAGCCGACCACAACGGCGTCCTGAGTCCGACCCGTGACCGCCGTCGACTGGGCGCCGGACGGCACGGACCACAGCTCCCGGCCGTTGTCCGCGTCGATGGCCACCACCTCCTTGGGAGGGCCCTGCGGGGCGTCCTGGACGGCGAAGCGGTAACCGAGCACCGTGTCGTCGGTGGCGCCCACCAGGTGCATGCCCTGGACGGGGACGCCAGGGCTCTTCGCGGTCCACACCCGTGAGCCGTCCAGGACCCTGATACGGGTCGCGACGACACCGCCGCCCCCGCAGAACAACGCGTCGCCGCGCGCGACGCAACGCAGTTCGTCGGGGATGTCCTCGCTGCCGCCCCGCACGGTCTTGCGCCACGGCTCGAAGCCGTCCGGAAGTGCGGCACCCGGCGACGCGACGCTGTCGCCCTTGTCGCCGCCGCTGTTCCCCCCGAAGCCTCCCGCCTTCAGCGCGGCGGCTCCCCCGCCGATCGCTGCGACCGCGACCGCGGCCGCGAGCACAGGACGCCATCGGCGACGCAGACGGCGCCCGACGGGGGTGCCGGTGCTCTCCGCTTCGGGGCCGGCCGGGGCTGTGGCCGGGGAACCCGGCGCCGGGGTGGCACGCGCCCCGAAGTGATGCTGGGTGTTCATGTCGCGGGTGCGGCCCGCGCCGACCCCGTTCGCGTCGGTCCCACCGAGGTCGGCCGGCAGATCCCGCAGCAGCACGAGGAGTTCGTCCGCCGAAGGGCGCCCCCCGGGCTCCTTGTCCAGGCACGACTCGACGACCGTGCGCAAAGCCGCCGGCACGGCACCCAGCGACGGCTCCTCGTGCACCACCTGATACGCCGACAGGTAAGGGCTGTCCGCGTCGAAGGGCCCGTGCCCCGTCGCTGAGTACACCAGCAGCGTCCCCAGCGAGAAGACATCGGATCGCGGCCCGACACCACGCGGCGCCTGCAGCTGCTCCGGCGACATGAAGGGCGGCGTACCGATGACCCGCCCTGTCATCGTCAGCGTCTGCTGGTCCGCGGCGCGCGAAATGCCGAAGTCGATGACGCGCGGGCCGTCGGGTGAGAGCACGACGTTCGAGGGCTTCAGGTCACGGTGGACGACCCCCACCCGGTGGATGTCCCGCAGCGCCTCTGCCAGCCCGATGGCGAGCATCCTCAGCTCCGCTCCGTTCAGCGGGCCCTTCATGGCGATGTGCTGGGCGAGCGTGTGCCCTTCGATATAGGTCGTCGCCATCCACGGCTGCTCGGCCTCAGGGGCAGCGTCGACCACGGCGGCGGTGAACGCGCCGCTCACCCGCCTCGCGGCCGCCACCTCCTGCCGGAAGCGGATGCGGAACTCCTCGTCCCCCGCGAACTGCTGGTGGATCAGTTTGATCGCGACAGGTCGCCCCGAACTCGTGCGGGCCAGAAAGACCGTTCCCATGCCACCCGAGCCGAGCCGCGCCTCAAGCGGATAGCCGCCGATCTCGGCTGGATCACCTCCGCGTAGCGACACTCTTCCCGACCTCCTGTCCCCCGTGCAGCTCTGCCACCACGGGCCCGCGTACCTGTCCTGCACACAAACTAGCCGCAGGGCGGTACGGCGGGGTAAGGCGGGTGACGGCCAGGGAGCCCAGGGCTGCTCCCAGGACACGATCCGCAGCCCCTGTGCCATGGGGTACCACGGTAGCGCTCCGTCCGGCTACGGGTCGCGGCACGCAAGCGGGTCGGGGATCCCACAGCACCGATGCCGTCCCGCAGAGAACGTCCGCCCCTCTCGGCGGAGCCGAGCAGCACATGCCGGAGCTCGGTCATAGGTAAAGAACAGGCCGATCTTCTGCTGCGCCAGACCGGCCCTATACACCACCGGATCCGGGCATTTGGACAATGACACTGGAACAAAGATTAGCAAAGTGGGCATTCGATCGAAGTCATCGAGCCCTGTTTTCCGGACGCGAAAAAAGCTGCCTCTTTGCACCTGGGCATGCCTCACCGACCATGGCTGTGACGCCCGGTTCAGCCGATGCTGTTGAGCACGCCGCTCACATTGAGTACTTCGTGACAGTTCTGCGCACGACGTCCCGTAGCCGGTGTGCCCGGCTTTGCGCAGGTCACCCGGGCTGTCACCGTGTCGTTCTCGGTGATCCTGATGGGGGTGACCCAGTGGTAGTCCTGATTGCGGAAGGTCTCCAGCGCGATCGTGGTGATCTTGCGTTCACCGAAGTCGATGGTCAACACCCCTTCGTCGCCTTGGAAGTTCGCGACGACGATGTCGGTTATCTCGAACACCTTGCCCGCAGGCACCTTGTACGTGCCGGTCTTCTCCGACCCCTGGGTTGTCTGCAGGTCGATGGTGGCCGAGCTCTGCTGGTCGCCCGCGCCGCCGGTGCCCGTACCATCCCCGTCCCCACCCGTGCCCGTGCCCGGCTTGGCGCTCGAACCGCCGCCACCGGGCTGTTCGCCGGCACCGGCCTCCTGGCCGGGGTCGCCGGCACCGCCCGGTGTCGGCCGGGCCTGGACGACGGCATCCGCCGCCGCTTCCTTGGCCGCACTGCGCACGGTGGGCCGCACCAGGGCGAACCAGGCGAGCAGCAGTGCGAGGATCGCGGCGAGCACGACGAGCAGCCACTTCGGGAAGATCGGTATCTGGACGAACTCAGCGTCCAGCGGCGCCCGGTCGCCGCCCGGGGCCTCGGCGGGCTCCGGCCGTTCACCGGCCTGGTCCGTCTCGGTGACCGCGACGGTGAAGGGCAGGACCATCGGGCTGCCGAACCATACCGGCGACCCGGTGCGCACCCGCAGTCCCACGTCAGCCGACTCGCCCGGTTCCAGCTTCCGTACCGTCGGCCGGAAGGCGAACCGGAGCTCCTCACCCGGCTGTGCGGGCTCGAAGCCCACCTGGACGGGGGAGTTGCCCTCATTGCGCAGCGCCAGCCGGTACCGGCCGCGCAGCCAGCCACGGCGGCGCCGAGGGGCGATCTCGGTGCGCAGCTGCCGGAACGTCTCGATGCGCACGACGGTCTCGGGGACCCGTACCGCCTCAGGGTGTTCGGTGGGCAGCACCCGGACCGCGAGGGGCACCTCACCGGCCGTCACCTCCGGTGTGCGCGGCGGGTCCAGACGGATCGTCACCGTTTCCGACGTGCCCGGGTAGAGGGAGACACGCTCCGGCTCCACGGTGGCCCATGCGGCGCAGTCGCCGATGACCTCCAGGCGGTACGCCTCGACGATGTCGCTGTCGTTGCGAACGGTCAGGCTGGTGGACGCGGTACCGCCGGGCGTCACCGACACCTCGGGGATGTCGAGACCAGGGGCGCCGGGGCTGGGGGAGGCTGTTGGAGACGTCACGGCGGCAACGCTACGAGGGCTCATCCGGCCTCCACGAGAGGCACAGGGGCAACGCACCGGGCAGCGGCCATGCCCCTGAGAGCTGTGTTCAGCTCACCTTCCGATGAGCTTTCTTGACCTGCGTGCCGACAGCGACGGGCCGAACGGGCGCCTGTCATCGGCTCTGCGGCACCACCGTTCCCGCAGGGGCAACCCGCCCCGCACCCCCGCCCCACACCCCCGCCATGCATGAGAAACAGGTACAGACACCCATGCCCAGCCCTCGCGTGAGCAGTCCCGCCTCTTCCTCCACCTCGCCGCAGCAGCCACCCGCCCCTGACCGGACCACACGCTGGACGACTCCCCCCGTCCGGCGCGAGCGCGTCTCCGTGGCCGTCTACGCACCCGATCCGATTCTGCACGTCGGGGTCGTCCAGCCTCTGCGTCAGCGGCCCGAGATCGACTTGAAGGACGTTCCCGACGCCGACCAGGCGCAGGTGTCCCTCGTCGTCGTGGACTCCGTGGACAACGAGACGGCCGCCCTGCTCAACCGATTACGGCACAACACCAGGACGCGCACCGGCCTCGTGGTCGGCACCTTCGAGTCCGGGGACGCACTGCAGCGCGCCATCGACTCCGGTGTGGCGGCGGTGCTGCGGCGCGCCGAGGCCGACCAGGACCAGCTGCTGCGCCTGGTCCTGGCGATAGCCAACGGCGAGGGCGTCCTCCCCGGAGATCTGCTGGCGAAGCTGCTCAGCCACGTGGGCAGTCTCCAGCGCTCGCCCCTCGACCCGCGCGCCGTGTCTCTGTCGACTCTGACCTCACGCGAGGCGGAGATGCTGCGTCTGGTGTCGGACGGCCTGGACACCGCGGAGATCGCCCGGGAGACCTCGTTCTCCGAACGCACGGTCAAGAACGTGCTCCACGAGGTCATCACACGGCTGCAGCTGCGCAATCGTGCCCACGCCGTCGGTTACGCGCTGCGCAACGGTTTGATCTGACCTTCGGGCGGCTCCCCGACAGCCCTCAGGCCGCCCCGCCCCTGCCCGAAAGCGCACCGGACGTTTCCCCCGGGTGCGTCCCGTCGGACCTGCTCCGCCAAGGCCGACGGGACGCAGGATGACGGGCGTATGTGCGACGGCGGCATTCGGACAGTGAGGTGGGCCGTGAACGGCACGGGAGAACGAGGCAGTTGGCGGCATCGCCTGGGGAGATCCAGCATGTCGCTGCTCCTCCTGGTCCCCCTCCTGGCTGCCGCATCGGCCCCAGGCCCTGGCCCCGGCCCCGCCGAGGCCGACGCCGTGGCGGCTGACGCGGCCACCACCCGGATCGCGTACGCCGGTACCCGGCACCGCAGCCTGGGTCGTGTCGCGACGACCACGTCCAGTACGGCTCTGTTCGGCAAGGGGTCGGCCCACCTCGACGTACAACCAGCGGCGCTGGGCGACATGATGGTCTTCGGGAGCCGCCGCGACGAGAAGAATCCGCAGATCTACCTGAGGGCCGCGGACGGGTCGGTACGCCGTCTGACCAGCGGTCGCGACGCGGCACATCCCCGGCTGACGCCGGACGGCCGGGCAGTCGTGTTCGACTCCGCCGAGCCCCGGGCCGGGGGCGGTACCCAGCGCGACCTGTGGCTGGTACGGACCGACGGGACCGGCCTGACCCGGCTGACCGACACTCCCGCGAACGAGGAGAGCCCGACCCTCTCGCCGGACGGGCAGCGCCTGGCCTACTCCAGCGACAGTGATCCGGTCACGGGACAGCAGATCTACGTACGCCCCCTGCGGGGCGGCACCGCCGAACGCGTCACCGGGCCCGCGAACGGCACGGGGAGCGAACCCGCCTGGAACCCGGTGGACGACGACGAGAACAGCGACATCATCGCGTACACCGCGACCGGCTCCGACGGACCGCGCCTGCGCTGGACCGCCGGCGGCGGAGGGGGCGGCGGTCCGCTGCTGTCCGGTGCCCAGGCCGACTGGCAGACCCACGGGGCAGCGTGGCTGCCCGACGGGGACGGTGTGCTGTTCCTGAGCCCGGACCGCACCTGTGACTGCGAGGGCGACTGGGACCATGTGTTCCGGGTGCCGGCCCACTCGGCGCAGACGCCCTCGCTGGTGCTGAGCGAGGATCGCGAGGTCGGGTCGGTCACCTGGCTGGGTCCGCTCGACGGGGGGACGGCGGTGGTGGATCGTACGTCCGCGTCGGGACCTCACGTGGTGACCCTCCAGGACGTGCGGACGGACGGTTCCGACCCCCGTGACCTCGGCCTGACGATCCTCAAGGAGGACCCTGCGGCCGACACCGAGACCGACCCGGCCAAGGACCCGCTGTTCGAGCCCGCCGCCGGGTACGACCCGTGGACCGAGCGGCAGAACTACACACCCGACGGCCGGCGGATCGTGGTGACCCGTTTCGAGGACACGTCCGAGGGACGGATCGAGCAGATCTGGACCGTGAACGCCGACGGCTCGAACGCACGGCTCCTGCCGCTCGCGGGACGCGGGGCCGGGGACTGGGACACCGACCCGACGTTCTCTCCCGACGGCACGCTCCTCGCGTTCACACGCACGTCGCCCGGTGGTGTCGGCGACGCGGCCGGGCCCAGCCGCATTCTGATCGCGGATGCCGTCACCGGCGAGCTCCGCGACGAAATCACCCCGCCCGCCGGGGAGGTCCGAGGGGGCGACGCCCAGCCCACCTGGTCCTCCGACGGCACCACCTTGGCCTTCACCCGCGAGCAGGTGATCGAAGGGGGTGGCGGCAACAAACACATCTGGACCGTGCCGGTGGACCGTCTGGACCGTCTGGACGAGCAGGACGATCTGAGCGCGGCCGACTGCCCCGGCGCCTGCGAGGTGATCGACGACAGTCCGGCCTTCTCGCCGGACGGAACCACGATCGCCTTCAACCGGAAGAACGGCGCCGGCCGAGTGGACGAGCGCAACGGCATCCTGCTCACCTCGGTGGAGGGTGACGACTGCCGCGTCCTTCTGCCCGACGCCGCACGCGGTCTGCCCGGTGCCTGCGGCCGCCGGCTTCCCGACACCACGGCCTCCGGGCCGTACCAGCCCCGGGACGCCGCGTGGACTGCGGACGGCCGGAGCCTGGTGCTCAGCTCCCGCGCCCAGGCGGCCACGAACAGCCCGGAGAAGCTGCAGCTGGTGGATGTGGACTCGGGTGCCATGACGCCGCTCACCCACACACTGCCGGGCCGTCAGAAGGAACCGAGCGTGCAGCAGTCCGTGGATCTCGCGGTGCGGGCGCCCGATACGTCCGGGGAGATCGCTGTCGGCCGTACCGGCACGCTCCAGGTCGACGTCGTCAACCACGGCCCCGCCGCCTCCCCCGGCACCCGGCTGACCGTCGCCCCGCCCCCGGGCGTCGGCGTCACGGGGCTATCCGCCCCCGGCGGCGACTGCGACGCCGCCGCCCTGACCTGCGACCTGGGTGTGGTCCCGCCCGGTGACACCGTCCCCGTGACCGTGACCCTCACCGGTGTCACGCCGGGCGATCAGCCGGTCGACTGGTCGGTCACCGGCGCCGTGCTCGACCCGAATCCCAGCGACAACGCCGACCGGACCACGGTGCCGGTGGGCGAGGCACCCGAGCCGCCCGGCCCCACACCGGGCCCGACCCCGCCCACGACCGGGCCTCCGGCCCCGCCGCCGCCCCCGCCTGCCGAGCCGCCTGCTCCGAAGGCCGGACCGGGCGTACGCGTCACGACGCAGCCGAACCCCGGTTACGTCGGCGGCCGAGTCGTCGTCACGTACACGGTCCGCAACGGCCGCAACGCACTGGCCACCGGTCTGCGCCTGCGCCTCGGTCTGCCCGCGGGGGTACCGAACAACGGGCCGCCCGCGGGCTGCGACACCAACTGGGTGTGCGCGTTGCCCGATCTGGCGCCGGGCGCTCGCACCGGGCTCCAGGTCGTGCTCAGCCCGAGGAAGGCGCTCACCGCTCGGGTCACCGGCGAACTGACGACGACCGGCACGGACGCCGACCTCGGCGACAACACCGCCCGGCAGCGGCTGAGCATCCTGCAGCCGCGGATCGTCGCGGTGCCGCCGATCGGCAAGCCCGGCTTCGTGACCTCGGTGCGCGGCGAGGACTTCCCGCCCGGCGTGCCGGTGCGGTTCCGCTGGAAGCCGGGGATCACCGCCGCGGCGGCACCGACCGTACCGATGCCGGACGGCACGTTCATCGGCCAGTTGCTCATCCTCGCCAAGGACGCGACGGGCCCCCGCGTGATCACCGCGAGCGGCCCCGGTTTCTCGCCGGTGAAGACGGACTTCCTGGTGGTCAACGGCAGCGTGCAGCCGCCGTACGGGGTGACGCGCCGGTGATCCACGAGGTGGACGAGGCGCTGCGGCGTCTGCTCGGCGAGTCCGGGCTCACGGCATCGGGCATCGAGGTGGTCTTCGACGCGCCCACCAGCGACTGGGCGGCCCGTCGCAGCGCCCCCACGGTCTGCGTGTTCCTGTACGACATCCGCGAGGACAACTCGCGGCGCGGCAGCAGCGCGGGCGAGGTGTACGACGCGGACGGGTTCGTGGTCATGCGCCGCGCCCCCGCGCGCTGGTTCGAGCTGACGTATCTGGTCACCGCGTGGGCGGGCCGGCCGCAGGACGAACACCGTCTGCTCTCCCAGGTGCTGGCCTGCCTCGTCTCGACCGACACCCTGGCGCCGGACCTGCTGACCGGTTCGCTCGCCGAACTCGGCCTCATCGTGGGCCTGGACGCGGGCGGCACCGGGCTCGACGCCCCTGCCGCGTCCGACGTGTGGTCCGCCCTCGGCGGGGAGCTGAAACCTTCGCTCGGGGTACGGGTCCGTGCCCCGCTGGCCGGTATCCGGGAGGTCGCCGCCCCGCCGGTCACCGAAGGGCTGACCGTCCGCTCTGTGCCGCGGGCCGACCCGGACGACACGGAGCCGGCCCGCCGCCTGCGCTACACCGAAGTGAGCGATCCGGGCCCGAACGGCTTCGGGGGCTCCAGAGAACGGCAGCCGGCTCCCGCGCGGCGCCGACGACGAGGAGACCGGCAGCCGTGACGTACACCGTGGAGCCGACCACCCCGCCGGACGAGGACCGCGTTCCCTTCCTGTGGCAGCGGCTGCAGGTGGTGGAGGATCGGGTGCGGCGGACGGTCGCGGCCAGGCGGGCCGTTGATCCCGACCCGGACGACCCCTACCGGGGCCAGTACCTCACTCCCGACGCGGTCGCCCGGATCCTCGACGAGCCGGGCGGACTCGGCCTGCCCGCGCTGACGTCCGCAGATCCGCCGCCCGGGTCCGTCCTGGAGCGCCTGGCCCGGGTCTTCGGACTGTCACCACTGGATGTGGATCTGCTCCTGATCGCCGTGGCACCGGACCTGGACTCCCGGTTCGAGCGGCTCTACGGCTATCTCAACGACGATCTCACGCGCCGACGTCCCACGGCCGGCCTCGCACTGGAACTGTGCGGGCACACGGGGATGTCCTCCGGCCGGTTCCGACTCTCCCCCGGTGCGCCGCTGCTCGCGGGCGGTCTGGTGGAGGTCACCGAGCCCGACCGGCCTCCGCTGTCGAGGGTGCTGACGGTTCCCGACCGGGTCACCGGGCATCTCCTCGGCAGTTCCGCACCCGACGTACGACTCCTGGACGTGCTCGGTGCGGACACCGTCGATCCGGCCCTCGACCCGGCGCTGGTCCGGCGGGCCGCAGCCGCGGCCCGCACCGGTCATGTGCACCTGCGGGCCGTCGGCGGCGCCCCCGAGGGCCTGGCGGGAGCCGCTCTGCGCGCGTCCGGACGTCCCCCTCTGGTCCTGGACGCGGCGGCGCTGGCCCGACGCGCAGGTGACCTGCCCGAGCTGGCGCGGGCGGCTGCCCTCGATGCACGCCTGTCAGGTACCGGGGTGGTCATCGGCCCGCTGGACGTGCTGCCCGACAAGCCCTCCGAGCGGGCACACATGCTGCGCACGCTGTGCTCGGCACTGTCGGGGAACCCCCTGTTCACGTACGGCTCGGACGGCTGGGATCCGGCATGGGCGGCCCGTACGCCCGTAACCCTGACGGTCGGTCCCCCCTCTCCCGACCAGCGGGTCTCGCGGTGGCGGCACGCACTGGAGGCTGCCACCGACGGCGGGCAGCCGGTGGAGGACGCCGACGTGCTCGCCCGGTCCGTGGCCGCGCACCGCCTGGACGCAGGGCAGTTGCGGCGTGCCGCCGACGTGGCCGGCCGCACGGCCGCTCTCGCCGGCCGACCGGTCGGTCCCGACGATCTGCGCGCCGCTGTGCGGGCGCAGAACGGGGCGGGTCTGGCCCGGCTGGCCCGGCGGGTGCAGCCCGCGGTGGGCTGGGACGACCTCGTGCTGCCGCCGCAGACCCACCGCGGGCTGCGTGAACTCGCCGTGCGCGCCCACCATCGCGACCAGGTACTCGGCGGGTGGGGCATGCGGCCGGGCGGTGGCCGGGGCCGTGGCGTGATCGCCCTGTTGGCAGGCGAGTCGGGCACCGGCAAGACGATGTCCGCCGAAGTCGTGGCCGCCGATCTCGGCATGGACCTGTACGTGGTGGACCTGTCCACGGTCGTCGACAAGTACATCGGGGAGACCGAGAAGAATCTGGAGCGGATCTTCACCGAGGCGTCGGCCATCAACGCCGTACTGCTGTTCGACGAGGCCGACGCGATCTTCGGCAAGCGCTCGGACGTGAAGGACGCGCGTGACCGGCATGCCAACATCGAGTCGGCGTACCTGCTGCAGCGTATGGAGTCGTTCGACGGGATCGCCGTCCTGACCACCAATCTGCGCGCCAACCTGGATGAGGCGTTCACCCGGCGCCTGGACATCGTGGCGGACTTCCCGATGCCCGACACGGCCCAGCGGCTGGCCCTGTGGGAACGGTGTCTGGGCGAGCGGCTGCCGCGCGCCGACGATCTCGATCTCGGCTTCTGCGCGGACCGTTTCGAACTGGCCGGCGGCTCGATCCGGGCGTGCGCGGTGACGGCCGCCTACCTGTCGGCCGAGTCCGGCACTCCGTTGACCATGCGTCAGGTGGTGTCCGCGGTCGCCCAGGAGTACCGCAAGCTCGGCCGGCTGGTGCTCGATGTCGAGTTCGGCCCCTACCTGGCGCAGGTCACCGGCGTCTGAGCTGCACCCAGGGCCCCGGGGCACGCGTCCGGACGGGCAGGGCGATTGCCCTCGGCAGGGCCCGAAGTCCTCTGCCGTCACCGCGGACCGGCGGAAAGGCTGAGCGGGACCCCGACCGCAGGACAGCGAAGGAGCGAGCATGCCGACGTACCTCACCCCAGGTGTGTACATGGAGGAGGTGCAGTCCGGTGCTCGCCCCATCGAGGGGGTCGGCACCGCCGTCGCCGCTTTCGTCGGCTTCGCCGAGGACGGCCCGTTCCACGCACCGACGCTGGTCACCAGCTGGGACCAGTACACCCTGCAGTTCGGCGGCTTCACCCAGGGCACCTATCTGCCGCACGCCGTTTACGGGTACTTCGCCAACGGCGGCGGCTCCGCGTACATCGTCCGCGTCGGGGGATCCCCGGACGACACGTCCGCCCCCGCCGTCACCAGTTCCGCCGCACCGCAGAACGAAGTACCGCCACCGGTGGAACTGGGCGGCTTCCTCATCGCTGCCCGGCCCGGCGTGAGCGATGTGTCCGTGGAGATCGCCGAGCCCGAGGGGGAGAGTCCGCCCGAGGACCGCTTCAGGGTGCTGGTCCGCCTGGGCGACCAGGTGGCCGAGACCTACGACGCCTCCACCCGCAAGAACATCAAGGGCTACCTCCCCCAGCAGGCCCGCGCCTCGAAGCTGATCGAGGTCACGGAGCAGCGCGGCGCGACCCAGAGCAGGCCATCGGCGCAGACGGTGGCGGTCCCCGACGCACCGGTGACTCCCGCCTCCGCCGCGTCGGGCGGGCCGGCCCGGTTCGACCCGGCGGAGTACGTCGGCGACGCGGGCGCCCGCACCGGGTTCGGCGGCCTGGAGACCATCGATGAGATCACGATGGTCGCCGTACCGGACCTGATGAGCTCCTACGAGCGCGGCGACATCGACGACGAGGGTCTGCGCACGGTGCAGCTCGCCGTCATCTCGCACTGCGAGCAGATGGGCGACCGAGTGGCGGTCCTGGACACCCCGCCCGGCCTGTCCGCGCAGCAGGTCCGCACCTGGCGCAACGACGAGGCAGGCTACGACTCCCGCTACGCGACCCTCTACTACCCGTGGGTGCGCGTCTTCGACCCGGCCACCGGGCGCAACGCCACCGTCCCGCCCAGTGGTCACATCGCCGGTGTGTGGGCCCGGAGCGACGCCGAACGTGGCGTGCACAAGGCCCCCGCCAACGAGGTGATCCGCGGCGCCGTCGATCTGGCCCTGCGGCTGAGCAAGGGTGAGCAGGACCTGCTGAACCCGATCGGTGTGAACTGCGTACGGGCCTTCCCCGGCCGGGGCATCCGGATCTGGGGCGCCCGTACCCTCTCCTCCGACCCGGCGTGGCGCTATCTGAACGTGCGCCGCCTCTTCAACTACCTGGAGGAATCCATCCTCCTGGGCACCCAGTGGGTGGTCTTCGAGCCGAACGACGACCGTCTGTGGTCGAGCATCCGCCGCAACGTCAGCGCGTTCCTCACCGAGGAGTGGCGACGCGGCGCGCTGTTCGGGCGGACGGCCACGGAAGCCTTCTACGTGAAGTGCGACCGCGACAACAACCCGCAGGAGTCCATCGACCAGGGCCGTGTGGTCTGCGAGATCGGCGTGTCACCCGTCAAGCCCGCGGAGTTCGTGGTGTTCCGGCTCGCCCAGTTCTCCGACAGCACCAGCCTCGTCGACGAGTGAGCCACGGCTCCGCCATCCGGCCCGGGCACCTCCGGGCCAAGCGAATACAGGAAAGGTGACTGACAGTCATGGCAGAGGGCGATGCTCTTTCCACCCACATCTTCGGTGTGCAGCTCGGCGGCTACCTGGTCGAATCGATCCAGGAGATCAGCGGACTGACCGTCGAGGAGGAGGTCGTCGAGGTCCGGCAGGTCAGCGCGGAGGGCAAGCAGATCATCCGCAAGCAGCCGGGTGCCCGCCAGGCCGGTGAGATCACGATCACCCGGGGACTCGACCAGAGCAGCGAGTTCACCAAATGGATCAAGGAAACCCTCAACAACGGGGCCGTGGACACAGCGCGGCAGAACCTCACCATCGAGATCAAGGACTCCACCGGGGAGACGGTCCGCCGCATCCAGCTGATGCAGGGCTGGGCCTCGAAGTGGGAGGGCCCCTCGCTCAAGGCGGGCGAATCCTCCGCGGCCACCGAGTCCGTGACCATCGTGTTCGAGGAGATCATCGTCGAATGAGGCGCCGTACGGTCACAGCCGGCAATCTGGACGAGATCCTCCAGGCCACCGCGCCCACAGCGGACGCCGGAGAGGCGGTCCGGCCTCCCCCCGCCGCACCCGCAGCCCGCCAGGACCACGGCCTGCGAACCGAGTTCGAGTTCGAGCTGCCGCGCGGCTACGTCGACGAGACCGGCACCGTGCACCGCCACGGTGCCATGCGCCTGGCGACGGCCCGCGACGAGCTGCGGCCTCAGATCGACCTGCGGGTCAAGGAGAACCCGGCCTACCTGAGCGTGGTGCTGCTCAGTCAGGTGATCACCAGGATCGGGACGGTCACCGATGTGCACGTCGGTGTCGTGGAGCGGATGTACGCGACCGACGTCGCCTTCCTGCAGGACTTCTACCGACGCGTCAACAGTGAGGGACACACCCGTGCGGCCGTCACCTGCCCGCACTGCGAGGGCGGCTTCGAGGTCGACCTCTCGGGTGGGCGCCTGGGGGAATCGTGACGTACGCCCTCCCCCGGCTGTGGGAGGAGATCGCGTACGTCGCCTATCACTTCCACTGGCCGCGCGAGGAGGTCCTCGACCTGACCCATGGCGAACGCCAGAAGTGGGTCACCGAGATCGCCCGCATCAACACCCGTGTGAACGAAGGCGGTTGAGCGCATGACATGGCGGGACAGAGTGCGTCGCGTGCGCCGCGCCGCCGGCCCGTACACCCCGGCCGTCCGGAGCTCGGTCGACGCAGGGGAGCAATCGGACCCTGCCGTGCAGGCGTCCACCGTGCCCGTCGGCTGGGACGGCGGCTGGCGCCGCACCGCCCCGCCGCAACTCACCCTGGCCCGCACTCCCATGGCCGTCAGTGACGGCCTCGCCTTCCGTGCGGGCCTGGCCGCGTGGCGCGACCCGTCGTTCGACACGGGCCTCGCACACGGCCTGCTGGCGTCCGCTCCGGGCGGCCTCATGCACGAGGTCACCCGTCCGGCGACCTCGGCTCCCGCCTCCCACGGCGGAGGCGGCCCGCTGCTGTTGCGCGCGCTGTCGCCCGCCGGGGTGGAGGCCGTGTCCGGTGCGGCAGAGGGCGGTTCGCCGACGCCGGTCCTGCCGGGAGCGCGACATGAGGGCACTGCCCCGACGGGTGGCCCCCGGTCTGCGGCAGCGCGGTTCGACGGCCGTGGGCAGGACACCACCCCCTCGGGCGCCGGCTCCGCAGCCGCTCCCACGCCACCGTGGGAGCGCCCGCAGGTCCAGCGACGCACACGGAACGACGACGGGCCGCCGGACGCCCTGGTGTCCGGCACCGGTGACAGCGGCTCCGCGGACAGGCTCGTACGCGAGCAGCGCGAGACACCGCTGGTACAACGTCGTACACGGAGCGAGAACCAGTCCCCGGGCCCGGCCCCGTCACCCGCCGCCCCTGGCGGCGGGCGCATGGCGAACGGCCCGCAGAACAGGACCGGGACCCCGTCGGCGTCCGGCTCCTCGTTCACAGTGAGCGGACGTCAGCCTGCGGACCGCTCCGATCACACCGCTCCGTTCGCCGCATCCGCGCGAGCCCAGGGGCAACGTGGTCTCGCGTTCGAGCACACCGCCACGGTGCTGGACACCACCGAGCCGGCCGCGCGCACGGCCGCCGTGCGGAGAACCGGCGCGCCGGGCGGCCACGCGGCCCCCGCGCCGAGCCCCCTTCGCTTCCCCCTGGTCCGCCGTGTCGCGGTGGTTCCCGATTCCCACGCCACAGTGACCCCGTCCGGGGTCGCTGCCCCTGTGGACCGCAGGAGGGCGACGTCGCCCGGCCGCACGGCACCACCGCGATCCGGTACGAAGGCCACCGGGGCCGCCGCCGTGCAGCGGGAGTCCGAGCCTGGCCCTTCGGGCTCCGCCGGCCCGGGTACGGGCCGGCCCTCCGTCCGCCCGCGCCCGGTGGGCCGCTCCCTGACCGTCGCCCGGCGCACGGCCGGACCGGTGCGCCGGGTGTCCGTGGTGCGTCCCGCCGCCCCCACGGCAGACGCACGGAGCGGCTCGGCCGGTGCTCCCGCAGCCACCCCCGCGAAGAGCGTGCAGTCCGGTACCGGCACACCCGCCCGACGTGCGCCCGGCCGCCCTCCGCTGGGCGCCCCGCTGCCCGGCCCCCTCCCACCCACCGCAACGGAGTCGCACCCTCGGGGCGCCGCTACGGGCCGGGCGTCCGGCCCCGTGCTGCCCGTCGTGCAGAGGCAGTCGGAGGAATCCACCGACCGGCGGGAGGTGCGGTCCGAGGGCGGCGGGCACAGTGCGCCCGCCGCACCGCCGGTGTCCGGCCCGTCCGCCGGCACCAGCCGGGCCGGCTCGGCACACCGGTCCGCCCCTCAGCAGTCCGGGCCCCGCCGCACCGGGCTGGGGCCGCCCCTCTCCGCGCTGCCGCCGAGCGCCGATCTGCTACCCGGCTCCCGTACCGCGCGCGCTTCCGGACCGGATTCGCGCACCGCCGTGCAGCGCGCCCCGGCGGGCGTGCCGCCCGCTCCAGCCGCACCGGGATCCGCCGGTGTCCCGCATCCGGAGGCACCGTCCACCGGCCGCCCGCGACAGGCCCCCCTGTTGGGGCCGCCCCCGGAGCCGGACGCCGGGAAGGCCGACGGTGCGCCCAGTGCCGGAGCAACCAGCACGCCCGGCTCGTCAGGGGTCCCCGATGCCCTCGTACAACGCCGGACGGCGCACGGCACGGAGCAGCCGGGCAGGTCGCCGGCGCCGCAGGGCACCGGCGTCGGGGACCCGGGCGGCGCCACACGCCATGACCGTCCGGTCCACATGGTCGTCGCACGCGCCGTTGCCGATCCGGAAGCCGGCGCCGGCCCCGTCCCCCAGGCGGCGCCACCGGCACGGCCCACCGTCCGGCTCCTGGCAGCGCGACCGCTCACCACCAGCACCGGGACCGGCAGGGCGGACGCCATCGTTCCTCCCGCTTCCCCCACCCGTTCCCGCCCCGTGGTCGCGGCGCGCTGGCCCCGTGAGGCGGTCTCGGCCGACAGCGGCGGTGCGCCGGCCGGCGGCTCGCGCCCCCCGTACGGCGTCCCGCCGGTTCCGGGGGTCCAGCGCACCCCTGCCGCTGCCACCCCACCGCGTGTCGTACGCCCGGCGCCCGCCGCGCGACCACGCGTGGTGC
Source organism: Streptomyces sp. NPDC005794 (assembly GCF_042871445.1). Lineage (NCBI taxonomy): Bacteria > Bacillati > Actinomycetota > Actinomycetes > Kitasatosporales > Streptomycetaceae > Streptomyces > Streptomyces sp. NPDC005794. Next base: position 338,299 of record NZ_JBIAIN010000002.1, on the reverse strand, counting down.
CGGTGGCCCGCCCGGACGGCTCCGCGCCTGCGCGTCCCCTGCCTGTGACCGCACCACAGTCCCACCTGCCCACCGTCCAACCCTCGGTGGCGGCGCCCTCGAAGCCGGCGGACGCGCTGCGGGCGGCGCCGTCGTCCCCTGCCCCACCGATCGTCCAGCGCGACCCCGGCCCGCCCGCCGGCGGGGAGCACACGGGCGGAGCCGCGACCACCGCCTCACCTGCACAGGGGCTGAAGTCCGCCCCTCAGGGAGCCCGTCACACCGGCTCGCACGACGAGGCGGCACAGATCGCAGGAGCCGATCTGGATGATCTGGCCAGGCGCCTGCTCGACCCGGTGGCCCGCCTGTTGCGCACCGAACTGCGGCGCGGCCGGGAACGGACGGGCAGGCCCTTCGACGGCCGCCGCTGAGAACAACGGACGAGGAACGGACGAGGGACGACGGACTGATGACGGACAACATCTTCGCGACGAGCGTGTTCTTCCGGCTCGCCATCGGCGGAAACGACCTGGGGGCCTTCCACACCTGCTCCGGCATGGGCGCCGAGGTCGAGATGGAGAGCTACGCCGAGGGCGGCAACAACGGCTTCACCTGGCAATTGCCCGGGCGCGTGACCTGGACGAACATCACCCTCACCCGTCCCGTCACGACGGACACGGCCAAGATCGGCCGCTGGCTGGACGAGACGCTGCAGCGGGTGGAGCCCAAGGACGGCGAGATCGTGGCGCTGCGGCCCGACCTGACCCGGATCATCAGCTGGCAGGTGTACGGCATCGTTCCCGTGCGGTGGCAGGGGCCCTCCTTCGACCCGGCCGACTCCCAGGCGGCGGTGGAGACCCTGGAGATCGCCCATCAGGGGTTGACACCGTCCTGAAGCGTCTCATGTTCCGTGCCACAGACAGCAGTTCGCCTCCCTCGCCGTCGTCCGAGCCCGCTCCGGAAAGGAACGCACACCATGTCTCCAGCCGTCCGTGCCGGCCGGGCCAGGGCCCAGCTCACCCTCAAGGAACCGCCGACCTCGGTGGGGGCCAGGCCGGGCGGGACGATCGCGCAGCTGAACCTCCAGTTCAACCCTTCGACGCTCGCACTGAGCAAGTCCACCGAGTGGCGCCGCACCCCCTCCCGCATGGCAGGCCAGTCCGCGCTCCCGGAGTTCGTCGGCAGCGGCCCGCGCACGTTGAGCCTCGAGGTGTTCCTGGATGCCACCGCCACTCATGACAACTCCGTGGAACAGGCGGTGGAGAAGCTGATGAAGGCATGCGTGCCGACTCCGGCGAGCCTGAGCCGCAAGAAGCCCGCGAGTCCCTGGGTGCGGTTCGAGTGGGGCACGGCGCGCACCACATCGTTCGACGGGGTCCTGTCCAGCCTGTCGGTGTCGTACACACTCTTCGACGTGGACGGAAAGCCGCTGCGGGCCACCTGTTCGCTGTCCATAGAGGAAGCGAGCGTCGACCCGGCGGGACAGAACCCCACGTCGGGCGCGCGCACCGCCCGCAGCACACACACGGTGGTGGCAGGCGACAGCCTGGCCATGCTGGCCTGGCGCGAGTACGGCGACGCCACCGCCTGGCGGGCCATCGCGGAGGCGAACGGCATCGACGACCCGATGGCCCTTCGGCCCGGCACCGAACTCGTGGTGCCCGGCGTAGGGGACGCGTACGGCGAGGAGGACTCATGAGCCCGTCCAAGGCCGGCGGAGGCCGGTCGTTCGCGGCCGACCCCGTCATCGAGGCACCCGGCGAACTGCCGCCGGCCTGGGCTGCTCAGCTGGTGAGCTGCGTCGTGGACGAGAACGTCGGCCTGCCGGACACCGCGGTGCTGACCTACCGGGACCCCGACCACGAGTTCCTGGGCGCGACCGACATCACCATCGGCACGCCTCTGCGGGTCTCGGTGGTGACCGTGAAGGGGCAGGCGCGCAAACAACTATTCGACGGCGAGGTCACCGCCCTCGAGCTCGACCGGGACCGCACCGGCACGTTCACCGTCCTACGCGCCTACTCCAAGGCCCACCGCCTGCAGCGCGGCCGCAAGGTGATCGCGTACCGGAACATGACGACTGCGGCGATCGTCCGCAAGGTGGCGGCCGACGCCGGCCTGGCCTGCGGCAAGGTGGAGGCACCGGCCGTCACGCACGAGCAGCTGTCGCAGGCCAACGTCTCCGACTGGGACTTCCTGCAGTACCTGGCGGGCGAGAGCGGCGCGCAGGTCCGGATCGACGACAAGGGCAAGCTGCAGTTCACCCGGCCGCTGAGGGCGTCCGGCGCGCCGGCGCCGTCGACACCGGCCACCAGCGATCCGCTGGTCCTGGAGTACGGACGGAACCTGCTGGCGCTGCGGGCCGGGCTGTCGGTCGCGGACGCTGCGGCGAAGGTTCAGGTGCGCGGCTGGGACACCACCACCAAGCGGCCGTTGGTCGCCGAGCAGGCGTCCGTGGTCAGCGGCACGGTGGTGCCGGGGCTGAACCCGGCGTCCGTCGCCCGGTTCGGCAAGTCGACGCAGGTGACCGTCACCGACACTCCGTACCGTACGCAGGCCGAGGCGACGGCGGTCGCACGGGCCACTGCCGAACAGATCAGCTCGCACTACGCGGAGTTGGAGGCAGTGGCCGACGGCAACCCCATGTTGCGCGCGGGCACACCCATCGCGCTCGGCAACGTGGGCACGGCGTTCTCCGGCCGGTACACGGCCACAGCCGTTCAGCACGTCCTGGAACCGCACAGCGGCTATCGGACCACGCTGTGGGTCAGTGCCAGCCCCGACCGGTCGCTGACCGGCCTGGTCACCGGTGCCAACGCACCCGGCCGCGGCCCGCGCATCCCCGGCCTGGCCATCGCGGTGGTGACGGACGTCCGCGAACCGAACGGCTCGGAACGCGGAGCCGTCCGCCTGAAGTTCCCCTGGCTGGACGACATGTACGTCACCGACTGGGTCCGCACCGTGCAGTGGGGCGGCAAGGGCGGTGGCGGCGTGGTCAGCCCCGAGGTCAACGATGAGGTTCTCGTCGGCTTCGAGCAGGGGCTGCTGGACAGTCCGTACGTCATCGGCGGCCTCTACAACGGCGTCGACACCCCCTCGCCACACGATGTGCCGCTGATCGACAAGACGAGCGGCAAGGTCAACCGCCGTTCTGTGGCGTCACGTTCAGGGCACCGCGTGGAACTGCTGGACGCCGCGGCACCGGGCCCGTCGGGGCTGCGCCTGGTGACCGGGGACGAGCGCCTCGAAGTACGCATGGACGACCGCCGGGATCGGATCGAGATCACCGTGTACGCGGGGCCGAAGCGCGCCGCGACCTCCGTCGTCCTGGACAGGAAGAACATCACCCTGGACGCCGGAGAGGGAACCGTGACCGTGAAGGGGCGCAGGGTGGACATCAGGGGTTCGGCGGGGGTCGACATCAGCAGCCGCAAGGTGGGGGTGGCCGCACAGACGGAGGTCACCGTCGACGGCGGCCTGCTCGGCATCCTCAAGGCGAAGCTCATCAAGATCAACTGACGATCCCGTCACGACAGTTGCTCGTGCCGTGCCCCAAGGCCGTTCCAGGCGCCACAGCCGACCGCATTCCTCAAGGAGTAACCCGATGCCAGCCGTAGCCCGTTCCGGCGATGCCACCACTCACGGGGGCCGGATCACCACCCCGCCCCCCTCGGCCGCCGCTGCGGTGGTCCGCGTGCTGATCGGTGGCCGCCCGGCCGCCGTCGTGGGCAGCCTGCACGTCTGCGCGGTCCCGCCGCACGCGGCCACGGGCCCTCTCAACGTGCTCCAGCCCAACCCGGCCGGCCTTGTCGGCGACAAGGTCCTCATCGGCGGGCTCCCCGCCGCGCGAGTGGGCGACAAAGCGGTCTGCGGTGCCCAGATCATCCCCCCTGGCGCTGCGAACGTCGTGATCGGAGGCGTGCTGTGAGCGACCGGTTCATCGGCCGCGGCTGGGCGTTCCCGCTGCGGGTCGGCCCCACCGGCGGGATCGCCATGGTCGAGCGGGGGCGCGAGATCGAGGAGGCCATCCGGCTGGTGCTCGGGACGGCGCCCGGCGAGCGCCCCATGCGGCCCGAATTCGGCTGCGGCATCCACGACTACGTCTTCGCCCCGGGCAGCGGTGACACCGCCGGCCGGGTCGCCCAGCAGGTGCGCGAGTCGCTGGAGCGGTGGGAGCCACGGATCGCCGTCGACGACGTGGTCGTGGCCTTCGACTCCGTGGAAGCGGGCACCCTCTACATCGACGTGCACTACACGGTGCGGACCACCAACGACCGGCGCAACCTGGTCTTTCCCTTCTACACGATCCCCTCCGAGGAGGGGGCCGAGGAACCGGTCGCGATCTGATGGTCCTGCCTTCCCCCAATCTGGACGACCGCCGGTTCCAGCAGCTCGTCGACGAGGCGAAACGGTACGTGCAGCAGCGCGCGCCGGAGTGGACCGACCACAACGTCTCCGACCCCGGCATCACCCTCATCGAGACGTTCGCCTACCTCGTGGACCAGCTGCTGTACCGGCTGAACCGGGTCCCGGACAAGAACTACCTGGCGTTCCTGGACCTGTTGGGCATTCAGTTGTTCCCGCCGGCGGCCGCCGGCGCCGAGGTCGACTTCTGGCTGTCGGCCCCACAGTCCGACACGGTGACCCTGGCCACGGGCACCGAGGTGACGACGGCGACCGGGGACAGTGGCGAGGCCGTGGTGTTCGCCACCACGGCCGAACTGCACATCGTTCCCAGCGAGCTGACACGCCTGGTGACCGCGCCCCGCACGGGGGAACAGACCGACCGGACGGGCACCCTCGCGGAGGGCCGCGACGTACCGTGCTTCCAGGCGGCGCCCGAGCCCGGTGACGCCCTGCTGTTCGGCCTGCCGACCTCCGTGCCACGCTGCGTGGTCGCGGTGCGTCTCGACAGCCGCGTCGAGGGCGTCGGCGTCGACCCGCGCCAGCCCCCGCTGGTGTGGGAGGCCTGGGACGGTGGCCGCTGGCAGCGGTGCGAGACCGGTGAGGACACCACGGGCGGCTTGAACCGGCCCGGCGAGATCGTCGTGTACGTACCGGCCGGGCACACGACGTCGGTGGTCGGGGGGACGCGGGCGGGCTGGCTGCGCTGCCGTGTCGTCGAGGCGGAGCCTGGCCAGCCGTTCTACTCCGAGTCCCCCACGGTGCGCGAGGCCGCCGTCTTCACCATCGGGGGCACCATGACGGTGGAGCACGCCGAGACGGTGACGGACGTACCGCTGGGCACCTCGGAGGGGGTGGCGGGGCAGACCTTCCGCCTTGACCGCCCGCCCGTCCTGCTCGACGGAGCACCACCGGTGGTGGAGGTTTCCTCGGCCGAGGGGTGGCTGCGCTGGGACGTCGTGGACCACTTCGGAGGCTCGCAGCCCACCGACCGGCACGTGCAGGTGAACGCGACGACGGGCGAGTTCACGTTTCCTCCGGCGTTGCGCGAGGTGGACGGCACGCTGCGTGTATGCGGCGCCGTTCCCCCCAAGGGGGCCCAGGTGCGCGTGGCGCGCTACCGCACCGGTGGCGGCCCGGCGGGCAACGTCGCCCGGGGTGCGATCAATGTGCTGCGCAGCTCCGTGCCGTACGTGGCCCGTGTAGGCAACCGGGAGGCGGCCCGGGGCGGGGTCGCCGGCGAAACCGTCGACAACGCGAAGCTGCGCGCTCCGCAGGCGTTGCGCATGCAGGAGCGCGCGGTGACCGCGGAGGACCATGAGCTGATCGCCCGCCAGGCGGCACCTTCGGTGCGCCGGGTACGCTGCCTGCCGGCCGCCGAGGCCCCGGGCGCGGTACGGGTTCTGGTGGTGCCCGACGCGGTCGCCGACGAGGGCGACGACCGGCTCCGCTTCGAGCAGCTGATCCCCTCCGACCAGGTGCTCGCCACGATCACCGATGCTCTCGACGAACGCCGTCTGATCGGCACCCGGCTGGTCGTGGAACCGCCCGTCTACCAAGGCGTCACCGTGGTGGCCCGGCTCACCGTGCTGTCCGGTGACACCGGCCGGGTGCGCGACGCCGCGCTGGCCGCACTGTTCCGCCACCTCAATCCCCTGCACGGCGGTACGGAAGGTACGGGCTGGCCGTTCGGGAGGCCGGTGCAGTACGGAGAGGTGTTCGGTGTGCTGCAACGCGCCGTCGGCGACGTCCTGGTGGACGACATCCGGCTGTTCGCCGCCGATCCGATCACGGGGCGGCGCGGCTCCCCCGTCGACCGCATCGACATCGGCGCCGGCACGCTCGTCTTCTCGTACCAGCATCAGGTGGTCGTGAGTGCCGCGGAGCCGGGGGGCCACGGATGAGCCGCGCCGCCGTCCCCGGCCTGCCCAGCCGGCATCCCATCGGCGCGCAGTTGCCCGCCCTGTACGCCGACGCCGACTTCGCCCAGCGGTTCACGGCCGGCCTCGACACCGTGCTGGCCCCGGTGTTCGCCACCCTCGACAATCTGCCCGCCTACCTCGATCCCCGGGTGGCACCGACCGACTTCCTGGCCTGGCTGGCCTCATGGGTGGGTGGCGTCGACGACCCCAGGTGGCCGGTCGAGCTGCGCCGCGAGGCTGCGGTCCGGGCCATGGAACTGCACCGTCGGCGCGGCACGCGGCACGGCCTGGTCGAGGCGCTGCGCCTGGTCCTCGGCGTGCGGGCGGACGTCAGCGGGGACGGCACCGCCGTCTGGTCACGCACAGCGGGCACCGGTCTGCCGCCCGCGCCGGCCCACGAGGTCCTGATCCGGGTGTGGCCCGACCGGACGGAGACGGTCGACGCCGACCGGGTCCACGAACTCGTCCGGGCCCTGTGCCCGGTGCACATCGCGTACCGGGTGGACGTGCTGTCCGGGCCACCCGCCGACGAAGGAGGGCAACGTCATGCGTGAATGTCCCGTGTGCGGGGCGTCCAACGGAGCGACGGACGACTTCTGCGGCAACTGCGGAAGCTACTTGGGCTGGTCGGAGGCCGGCGCGGCAGCGCGTACGGAGCGAACGCCGGGCGGGCCGGAACACCCGCCGACGGCGGGCCGGCCCACGGAGGACCCTGCGTCGCGTACGTCCGGTCCCGCCGCCGAGTCACCTCACGCCCCGTCCACCGGTACGGCGAATGCCGCCCTGCCTCCCTCGCACGAGAGGGCCGCGACGCCGCTCCCCGACAGCTCCAGGGCTGCGGCCGACTCCGAGGACACCGGCGCGGAGTCTGCGGCCGGGGCGACCGGGACCTCACCACGATCTGCTCCCCCACGCGCCACCCCGGAACCGCCCGGGTCAGGAGTCACGGTCGACGGACCCACCGCGGACCCGCCCTCCCGGAGCACCGCCGGCCCGACGCCCGGACGCTCGCCCGCCCCCGCCGCGCCCCGCGCGGCGGCACCGCAACCGGTCAAGCCCGCCAAGGCGGTCGCCCCACGCGCGGTGGTCCGGCCCGTCGCGGCGAACGACACGGCGAGCGGAGTGCCGTGTCCGGCCTGCGGCACTCCCAACCCGCCGCACCGCCGCTTCTGCCGTAGCTGCGCAGCCCCCCTGACCCCGGTCGCCGCGTCCACTCCGCTGCCGTGGTGGCGGACCGTGTGGCCGCTGCGGCGGCGCGCCCGTGCGGGCTCGGGACGCCTGGTGCGCCTCGCGGTGACCCTGGCCGTGGTGGTGGCCCTGTGCGCGGGAGGCTTCCTGCTTCTCCCGGCCGGACGGAATCTGTTCGAGGACACCCGGGACAAACTCGGCAGGCCGAAGGCGGTGACCCCGGCCCGCGTCACGGCCACCGCCCAGCTGCCCGGGCACCCGGCGGACGACACCACGGACGGGCTCAGCAACCGTTACTGGGCAGTGCCCGGATCCGGTGCCTCCGTGACGTACACCTTCGGCAAGCCGTTCCGGCTCGTCGACCTGATCATCACCAACGGCGCCTCGAAATCCGCCGAGAAGTACGCAGAAGAGGCCCGTGCCCTGCAGATGGACATGGAGGTGACGGTGAAGGGCGGGCACGTGCACCGGAAGCCGATCGCTTTGAGCGACAAGGCAGGCCCCCAGACGGTCTCCGTCGGCATCAGCGACGTCACGGCCATCCGACTGACCCTCAGCTCCCCCGCCGGACTGGCCCGGGGCCGCCACATCGCGCTCGCGGAGGTGGAGTTCTTCCAGCGCGGCTGAGGAGGGACTGCCGAACGACCGGTGCAACTCCTGATCGACAAGCGCAAGGGCGGCAATGCCCCCTTCCGGCTGCCGCCGACCCGAGCGGACCGGCCCGCAGCTGGTCCAGCCAGGGCGCTCTCGGCGAAGGGTCTGGATGGCCGACGGCCGGAACTGAACATCTGGGCGGAGGGCTTTCGCGGATGCGACGCGCTGTACCCGCAGGCGGCGTTCCGCCTGGTGCAGGGTGCGAAGCCCGGCTCGCTCAGAGGAAGGCGCCGTCGGCCGCGAAAGCGTGGGCTGCGAAGCGCTTGCCCATGCGACGGTACGCGGCGGCGGTGGGATGCAGGCCGTCGGCCAGGTCGTCTGTCTCGTCCGGGCCGGTCCGGCCGGTCCGGGGGCCTCCTCCAGGGCCGGACAGCTCACCGGATTCCAACGCTCCCCGGAACTCCACCGGCCCGCCCACCAGAGGAACCGCCCGAAGCGCCACCGTCACCTGCTCCTGTCCCAGGTCGATGTGGTCCGGAGATGACGTCAGCCCGGTGCCTCCGTGGCTCATCGGCGCCCGCCGAACTCCCAGTTGTGGACCTCGATGTCCACGTACCGCTCCGGAGTCAGGACGGCTCTTGCCGTGTCCGGGTCCGGGGCCCTGAGCAGCACCGCCGTACCCAGCCAGGTGTCGCCGTCGTCGGACAGCAACGGCCCGCACGCGACCAGTTCGTCCCGGTCGAGCGGCAGAACAAGGTCGGCGGCCGGGCCCTGGCCGAGGCCGAGCACCAGGTACCGGTTGCCGCCGGTCCGGCCACCCGGGAAATCCCACATGGTGCGCCCCAGCACGTTGCGCCACCGGCGTAGCAGCACGTCCCGGTACGCGCCGGCCTGGTAGTTGGGCTCGCCGAAGGCGAACGCGCGGGCGGCGGCGGGATCGGGCAGGTCGACGATGTGCACGCTGCCGGTGGGTGTTTCACCATCATCGGCGAAGGTCGGGCCGCGAGCGATCAGCTCCTCCGCGTACCGGTCCATGTAGGACCAGTGTTCCTCCAGCAACTCCTCGCGCAACGCGAGGGAGCCGGGCCGATCACGGTGAAAGCAGAAGAACTCCATGACCTCAGACTCTTCCCCATCAAGGGCACCATCTCAACTGCGTTCCGGCGACGGTCTTGCTGGCCGGGTAGCGCAGGATCGAGCCGGACAGCTCGATCCCCGATGGGTAGGCAAGCACGTGAAGCTCCTGGCAGCCAGGTCGATCTTGGTCGACAACCCATCTACCAGGAGCTTCACCTTTCCTCAACGCCCTCCTGGACCAACCGGCCCGCTGCGCAGCCAGGTTGGAAGAGCCTCAAGGACTCATGAACGATCGAGGCTGGATGCCGCGTGAAGCAGGCGATTGAGCTTCTGATCGAGACTGCGCGTGAGCGAAGGGTAGGCGTGCTTTCCCAGGTGCCTGTGTTCAAACACCCTGCGAAAGTCCCGGCCGAAGACCGGAGCAGCAGCCTGGAACACATCCGCCTCTCGCTCACCCAGCGTCTGAAGCACGGGAACATCGATGGGCCGGGTCTTCTCAAATATCCCAGCCCGCTCATGGGCAGGTGACCGCCACGCGGACATCGCGATGAAGAACCGCACGTCACCCAGTCCCACATCACGCCCCAGATCCTGGCAGTGGAGAGCCGCAGAGGCAATCGCAGCACCTTCACCGAATCCAGCAACACCGGCAAACGGTCCATGATCTTCCGCAATCGACCTGAGGTACTGGAGGGCCGAGTTCAAAGACTCCTCAGGGTCAGAATTTTCCACGCCGCTGGGAATACCGTAATACTGATTCCACAGCTCCGAAAAACCCGCTTTCCACTCCCGATAGGTTCCTGCAACATCGTAGAGACCCTCCTCAACCATGGAGTCCAGGCCCCGAATTTCGAGTTGCTCCGCACCGGAAAATGCCGGCATCGCGTAGGGAGCATCGGGAATGACGAACTCAAGATCTTCGCGCCTGGTCCAACCAGCTTTTTTCAGCATGGCTCGCGAGAGGCGTCCATCAGTCCCCTGCCCCGGCAGGAACAGCACCCTGTGCCGTCGCGGCACAAAGATGCTTATCGAGCCGAAGTCGTCGTGCTTGACACGTCGCTCCACGGGAAACGCAGGATCCCGTCGGTGAAGCAGCGACACGGTCGGGGACATCACACTCCAAAGCCCCTCCCCCTCATCTGCCGATTCGCCCAGCAACGCAGAGTACGCCCGCCACTCCCCTTCCCTCTCGCTTTGAAAGCGGTCGAACGGGCAGAGCTCGACGGTTCGCGACGCAACGTTCCTCTTCGCGCGCTCGATGAAATCCCACAACTCCACAAGCAATCGCTCGGAGGACGACTTCTCGGAGGTTTCGACAGCAATTCTGCCGAACAGCGCTTTCAGCTCGGCGGGGTTGTCCCGAAAATGCAGATACGCTTCAGCGAATGCCTGCAGGAAGAACACGTAGCTCGAGCAGAGCAGGGATTTCGCCTTTCGGGGTATCTGTGCACCATCGTTGTAGGTGAAAAGATTGGGATCCCCGTCGACCCAGAGCCCTTCAACTCGGCTGTCTTCGCCGAAAATTCGCAACAGGACGCTCCCGTCCGTCTGCGATCCCAGGCATTTGACCAACACATCGGCCTCCACCTCCCTTCCGCTCTCAGTGACGACCGAGTGGGCCGACACGGAATCAATCTCGCTTTCTATGACCGTCACCTTCCCGAGCGCCTGCGCCAGGAAATAGACATCCGAGGCCGCCGGGACCGTCGACTGGTCCAGCACAAAACTTCCGTCCGCTTCCTGAGAGAGCGAAGGAAGGGACTCCATATCGATGCCACAGAGGTCATAGAACGGACGCATGATGTCAACGACATCGTTGAGCGATGTCGCCCCCTCATTCGAATTGATCACCCAGTTGCAGAGAGTGGACACGACCAGATTTCGTCGCCGACAAATGATCGTCACATGTCGCGCACCGTTCTCCAGGGCTGTGCGCATGTTCTCCAAGGCAAAAGCACCGTGCCCAACAATCACTACCGACGCGTCATTGAACCGCTCGGGCGGCGTGTCATCGGCAACCCCCAACCCGACGTGCCCCGCGAAGAGGTGCTCATCACGAAACCGGTGGTGCACGGGCCGGTGGAGCCCGCCCGTCAGTGCCGCGACACCTGAGACCCGGACAGACTTGGCAACGCCTCCCTGAAGGTATACGGCCTCGTACTCCTGCTCTCGAACCTTCCTGACAGAAACCACTTCACAGTTGAAGTGAATCGGCTCCTTCAGCTCGGACGACACGGCATTCGACTGCTGCAGGACCTCATCCCGGCCCGGAAAAACCGCTCGCCATCGATGATCTCCGTGCACTGCGGGCGACGCGCTGTCGAAGCTGTACGCTGGGGAGTCAATTTGCACTCTGGAATCCGCATTGGCGAGGGAGCTCCACACACCGCCGACACGGTCCTGCTTCTCCATGACTATTACTGCAATACCCAGTCTTTCAAGTCGTCGAGCGAAGCCGATACCGCCCAGGCCTGCCCCTATGACCAGGACCGGCAGACGCAGCGGAGAGACGGACGTCTGCGAAGCAGCAGGCGTCCGCGACGCAGGTTTCTGTGTCGCGGGCTTTCCCCGAGTAGGGCCGCCCTCGCCCGATCGATTCCGCATCTGCTCGAAGACGTACCCCACCAGAGAGCGAATATCTGACGACTCCACGGCGAACGCTGTTGGCAGCACGACTTTCAGGTCGGACGCGATCCTGTTTCGCAGCAGTATGCTGCCCAACGAGTCCAAACCGGATTCTGACAACAGGGCGTCATCCTCGATCTGCCTTCCAACAGCTTCTCGAGCCGCCATGCGAACGACGTGACGGACGTCGCCCAGTTCCGGTGCCGGTACCGGCGAACCGGTTGCCTGCCGGGCGGTGAAGCGTGAAGCAAAACTGTTTGCCGGCGACAGCGTGTCCCAATCCACCGGAGAAACACAGACTGCCCCCCGTTCGGGTCCGGCGAGCAGGCGGTTCAACGCTGCGGTCCCAAGATCATCACTGATCGCCCCGAAACCCGAGGTCCTCGCACGTTCGACTGCTCGGTGACGCGCCGCAATGCCGGCATCGGACCACGCGCCCCACTGGATCGAGAGCACGGGCTCACCCCGCAGCGACCACGACTCGGCCAACGCGTCCAACGTCGCATTCGCCGCGGCATAGCTCGCCTGACCAACGGCCCCGAAGATCGAAGCGGCCGAGGAGAACAGCACCAGAAAGTCCGGCGGAGCGAAGACGTTCCGGAGGTTCTTCGCGCCCTCGACCTTGGCCCCGTAAGCCTGCTTCAGTTTCGGCTCCGTCTGATTCGCCAACACACCGTCGGCCAGGACACCCGCGGCGTGAACCACCCCGGCCACCGCCGGCATACCGGCCTGCGTCATGGCGTCCTGCGCCCGACGGACACTCCCTGGATCACTCACATCACACGTCAGACACTCGACCCGAGCAGATCGACGCAGCTCCACGACCTCAGGCGGCACAGGAGCTCCCGCACGCGTCGACCGGGACAGCAGCACCACATGCCGCGCCCCCCGCTCCACCAGGAACTCTGCCGCCACCAGACCCAGAGCACCCGAACCCCCGCTCACCACGTACGAGACATCCGGACGAGCAGCGAACCCTCCGTCGCCAGGAGTGTGCCGTCGCAGTCTCGGCACCTCGAGGACCCCGGTTTCGGTGAACCGGTAGTCCTCCTCCAAGCGGTCGCTCCGGCTCAGAGTCAACGCTCGGGAAAGCTGCTCCCTCGATGCCTCGATGCAGTGGACCGCCAGGTCGGACCTCTCCAACCGGGCAGTCCGGCCGAGCCCCCACAACCCCGCATCGTCGACTGCGCCCGGCGCCGGCAAGAAGACGACCCTGCCTGGAGACGCAAGCGCACCCTCCGAACAGGCCTGCAGAACGCGAAGCCCCCACCACACATCAGCTTCTCGCCCGTCGCTCAGAACCGCAACGCAGCCCCAGGCCTGCTCAACGAGCACATCGCCCACCGAATCCGAAGCGCGGACAACGCGGTTGACCCACCCGTCCGGCAGATCGACATCGACGTCCGACCGGGACAGCAGCAGATATGAACCCGGCAGCGAAACCCCTGAGGGCCCCTCCGCCTCAACCCATACCGTCGAGTAGAAACAGTCAGTGGCCGCAGGCGGGTACACAGCAGCCGTGGACACACCCGTGGACACTCCGTGAGTCCGCGGTATCGGCTTGCGCTGCGGATATGACGCCCCACTGATCATGTCGGTACTCCCTGTTCACATACTGTCGGCAGACGTTTCTGGTTTCGTTCCGCGGTACCTTCCGGGCTCAGCCGCCGGAAACCTCGCGCCTCCCGAGATCCCGGAATTTCTTGGTCGCGATGTTCAGCGAGAAGGTCGGCGACAACCTGAAAAGCCACCAGAACAGCTTCCAGGCCGCAGGAACCACGATGATTCCCTTGTTCCGGGCGACCGCGTCGAGTGACTTCTTGGCGAACTCCTCCGGTGAGATCGGCTTCTGCTCCTCCCACATGTTCCGCGTCATCTCACTGGTCACCCCCTCGACGCTGCGGCCGTATACACCCCCCTCGATGAGTGGGGTCCGGATGACGCCCGGGCACAGCACACTCACGCGTACTCCGAGCTGGGCCCCTTCGATGCGCAGATTGTGGGAGAGCCCGACCACCGCGTGTTTGGTGGTGACGTACGACGTCGTCCCCGCACTCGGGACGAGGCCCGCAAGGGAGGCGGTGTTCACGATGTGGCCGAAGCCCTGGTCGATCATGAGGTTGTACGCGGACTGGACGCCGTTGACGACACCGATGACGTTGACGTCGATCATGCGCCGCCAGTCCTCGATGCGGTAGTGCCGTGCGCCCGCACCCATGCCGTGGCTGATGCCGGCGTTGTTGAACAGGTAGTCCAGCCGGCCGGTCCGCGCGACGGTGTCCTTGACGAGCTGTTCGAACTTCGCGTGGTCGGTGACGTCGAGCCAGGCGGCGGTCGCCTTCCCGCCGGCTTCCCGCAGAGCGTCGGCCAGCTCTTCGGCCTGCTCGATCTGGAGGTCGGCCAGTACGACCTCACACCCACGGGCGACGAGCTCCTCGGCCAGCGCACGGCCGATCCCCGACGCGGCGCCCGTGATGATCGCGGTGGCGCCCTGATAGATCCTGATCTCGCTCAGTGTTGACATGACCGGATGTCCCTCCTGGATTCCGACTCGTCCTCAGCCACGTATCGAAGCTGTCTGCTCCTGAAACTCGCGGAGCGAGTTCAGGTCCTGTCCGAATCGATTGATGGTGTGCACCTGCGCGGAGCCGCTGCCCGGCGGCAGGATGTACTTCACGAACGTCGCGAGCGTCGCGCTGGGCCCGAGGTCGATGAAGGTCGCGTCGCCGGCGGCGGTCATCTTCTCGATGGTCTGCGCGAAATCCACCGGGCTTCTCATGGCGGCCCAGATGCCGTCGGCCGTCACGTCGACGACCCGGTCCGTCGACGCGGACGAGACGATCGGGATCTGCGGCGGTGCGAAACTCGCGGTGGCGAGGATGCCGCGTACCTGCTCCTCGACAGGGTCGATGAGTTCGGTGTGCACGCCGTAGTTGACCGGGAGCCGCTGGCACACGATGCCCTCGCGGCCCAGGGAGTACTCGAGCTGTGCCACCGCCTCGACCCGACCGCTGACCACGAAGTTGCCGTCGAAGTTGCGTCCCGTCACCCAGCAGTCGGCGAACAATCCGGCATGGCTGCGCAGGACTTCCGCAGAGCAGAGGACCGCCAGCATCCCGGACAGCGGTGTCCGCTCCGCCAGCATCCGCGCGAACTCCACGGCGAAGGAGATCCCGAACTCCAGCGGAACCACCTCCGCGACCACGGCTGCGGTGATCTCTCCCAGGCTGTAGCCCACCAGGACGTCGGGCCGGTAACCCATTTCCTGCACCACCCGTGTGAGGCTGTACTCCACGCACAGCAGCGCCGCGTTGGAGTCCGCCAACGAGTCGAACGGATCGCTCTTCGTGCGGTCCGGGTCGAAGATCGTGTCCACCACCGACTTACCGAGAACGGGGAAGGCGATGTCGTCGCAGTACTCCAGCCACAGCCGGTAGCGCGGGTGCCGCTCGTAGAGTTCGCGGGTCATCTGGAAATACTGCGACCCCTGCCCCGAGTACATGAACACGGTCGGTCTCGTCATCGCCGCTGCTTTCGAGAGAGGTCTCCGTCGTGGGTCCGGGATGCGGTCGCCGTCAGCATTTTTCGAAGCAGATCGCCGAGCTGATTCCGCCGAAGCCCATGCTCAGGCTGACAGCCGTCCGGAATGCGCAGTCCTCCGCCTTCTCACGCACCCAGGGGAACCTCTCGTCCAGCGGATCGACCAGGTTGCGGGTCGGGTGCAGCTTCTGCTCCTTCATCTGCAGGAGCGTGGCCACGATCTCCACCGCCCCCGCCGCGGCGAGCCCGTGCCCGGTGATCGACTTGGTCGCGTTGATACGGGCCTCGGTCAGCCCGCAGCGCGCGAGCGCCTGCAGTTCGACGGCGTCTCCGGTGGGCGATCCGGTGCCGTGCGGGTTGACGTAGTCGATGGCGGACGCGGACATGCCGGCTTCGCGCAGCGCCGCCTCGACGACAGCCACCTCTCCCTCCAGCGAAGGGTGGGGATTGCGGGTGCCGTCCATCGCCGTACCGCCGCCGAGGAAACGTGCGTACGGCGTCGGATGCCGGCGCCCGTCCACCCGCTCGACGACTACCGCGGCGCATGCCTCGCCGAAGATGAAGCCGTCGTGGTTCCGGTCGAAGGGGCGGCAGGCCGCGGCCGGGTCGTCGGCCCAGCGGTGGGAGCCCATGGCGCCCATGGCCTGGAAGGCCAGGCACTCCCAGTACGACAGATCCATGAGCGCGCCCAGGGCGATGCAGACGTCGACCTGGCCGGACTGCACCGCCCGCACCGCCTGGAGCACTGCGAGCAGACCACTGGCCGAGGCACCGCCCAGTGTGTGGGCGAATCCGCGGATCGGGAACTGCTCGGTGCAGAACCCGCACAGGTCCGAATCCATGAAGCCCATGCCGTACGTCGGGCGCAGGAACTCGGGACGGTCCGCGTGGCGGGCGTGCAGCAGAGTCAACTCGCGCTGCTGGACGTTGGATCCGCCGATCACCAGGCCGATGCGGGACGGATCGGCATCGTCCAGCCCGGCCTCGTGCCATGCCTCGTCCAGGGTGGTCAGGGCCGCCTTGGCCGAGAGCGACGCTGTGCGCACGGTGCGCGCGGCGATGCTCCCGGGCAAGCTCGGCTCCCCCATCTCGGCGCCCAGGAAGACTGCGGCTCCGTCGGCGGAAGAGGCCGGAGGCACCCGGCCCGGACGCTGCATGAACCCGAAGGCATGGCGACCGTCGAGAAGCGCTGCGACGAAGTCGTCCTTGCCCTGCCCCACCGCGGTGGTGACACCCAGGCCCGTGACGACGACATCGCGGGCGTCAGACTGCGGACTTGCCATGGATGAGGTCCGCCAGCTCGCCTATGTTCTTCGCATCCGCCAGCTCGACCAGGGGTATGCGCAACGACAGCGACTCCAGGGTCATCATGATGATCTCTGCCCGGTCGATGGAGTTGGCTCCCAGATCGCGCAGCGAATCGGAGCGTTCGAAACGGTGACCGTCGAGTTCAGGGATCACCTCGCGGATGTGCTCCACGATCAGATCGAAGACGTGGTGGTCGGGCATGTGGTCAGCCTCCTGCGTAGTGGGACGTGATGAGTGCCCGGACCTCGGGCTGGTGGAAGGTCTTCGCGTGCATGGCCACCTCGCGCTCGATGTAGTGCGGGAGTTCGGCGCGGAGTTCGGACACGAGATGGCTCTTGAGTGTGACCAGGGAGATCCTGGGTTTCTCGGCAAGGGTCTCGGCCAGTTCGAGGGCCTGGTGCAGAACGTCGGCGCGCGGCAGGACAGGGAAGGGGACGCCCCGTTCCTTCAGCTCGTGGCCGTAATAGGTCTTCGCCGAGAGCAGCATCTCCCCGGCCAGGCTGGAGCCGAGCTTCTTGGGCAGGATCAGGGTCGCGCCCATGCCGGGAGTGAACCCGTACTTCATGAAGTTCGTGGTGTAGATGCTCTCCTGGCTGAGGATCACGAAGTCGGCGAACATCCCCATGGCGAAGCCACCGCCGATGCCGTGGCCCTGCATCGCGGCGATGACGGGAACGGGGCAGTCCAGCGCCAGGCCGTAGATGTCGGCATCGGTGAAACTGATGCGCCGCTCCTGGATCAGCAGCAGGCTCTCCTTGGTGCCGCCACTGGCGAAGTAGTTGCCGTAGCCGGTGAGAACGACTGCCTTGCACCGCTCGTTCGTCCCGACCCTCGCGAAGGCCTCCTGCAGGCCGGTGATGAGCTGATCGGAGAAGGTGTTCTTGTGCACCTGGTCCTGCATCGTGATCTGGACGATGGAAGAGGTGATCTCCCGGTATTCCACGGGTGGGCCGTGCATTCCTACTCTCCTTCCCAGGGGAACTGCCCTGTGTTCACGTAGCGCTCGATCTTGCGCAGGTTCTCCTCGTCGGAGAACACCTCCCGGTTCGCCGCGACGGCCTTGTCCCGGGAGGGGAGCAGAATGTCATCGAGGTTGCGCAGGTACTTCTTGTAACGGGTCACTCCGGTCTTGGGCAGATAGCGCAGCCTCAGGATGTGCCGGCGCAGCAGGTTGTCGCTGTTGTCCGCGCTGGCGTCGACGAGTTGCCAGCTCACGGCCTGTTCGGCGGTGAACGGCTGAGTCGTCAGCGTGATGAAGTTGGCCTTGGCCAGGCCGACCTTCCTGATCAGGAAGGGCAGGACACACGCCGGCATCAGTCCGAAGAGCAACTCGGACAGGCTGAACATCACCGTGTCCGCGCACAACACGATGTCGCATGCGGCCACGAACCCCAGTCCCCCGGCGTTGACCTTGCCGCGCACATGCGCCACGGAGACGAACGATCCGAAAGCCAGCGAGAGCCACAGGTCGTACAGGGCCGTCGCAGGCGATCCCTCGTTCCCGCCGTCCCCGTCCCCCGCTGCGATCTCCTCGAAGTCGGCACCCCAGCAGAACACCTCGGGCAGGCCTTCCAGGACGAGGACCTTGGCGTGCTCCTCGGCGAAGCGCACCACGTCGGCGCACTCCTCGACCAGGCGGGTGCTGATGGTGTTGCCCGCCTCCGGCCGGTGCAGCTGGAGGAAGCAGATCTCGTTCTCGAAGCGAACCTTGACGGTCTCGTATCCCGCCGGGTTCAGGACAGCCACTCGTACTCCCGGTGGAACTCGTCGATCTTCTTCAGGAACAGGAGTTCCCGGCCGAGCGCGGTCCGGGCCTGCGGCACGATACCGGTGTCCAGAAGGGTGTTCCGGGTACCGAATTTCACAGCGTGATTGGCCTGCAGCAGTGAGTCGTACTCCGGCATCGTCAACTCGTACCGGGCGCTGAGGTGCTTCTCCATGCCGAGGCCGCGTGTGCGGTCCTGGCTCTCCTGGCGGGACACGCCGCTGAAGAATTCGGAACAGCAGCCGGAGCCGTACGAGAAGACGCCTATGCGCTGGGGGCTGGAAAGGTCCGCGTTGTCGATGGTGCTGGCCAGCGACAGCATCGTGGTCGCCCCCATGACGTTCCCGACGCGCTGGCAGTACGTCAGGCCGGGGTGCATGCGCCGCCGGAAGTCCTCCTCGATGACCGCGGGACGTGCCTTGGCTACCTTGCGCATCAGATTGCGGTGCGCGCCCTTGATCATTCCGCCGAAGGGCGTGTGGAAGGCGAGGTAACCGAAGGTCGAGACGAAGTCCACGTCACCGACACGCCGTTGGTACTCGCGGAAGGAGTTCTCGCAGCAGTCGAGGTAGGACAACAGGGACAGGTCCGCGTTGCCCGCTTCGCTGTCGGGCAGGGGACGGCAGGTGTCCATCACCTCGTAGCCGTAGTAGCCGCTCGCGCCGACATCGATCTGGAAGATGTGCGGGGTGTCGCTGACGATCATCGCCACGGCGCCGGCACCGCCGCTCGGCTCGGCAAAGGACCAGTCCTCGGAGAGCGCGTCGCCGCTCTCCGCGACCATGAAGCGCGTGATGTCGGTGGCGATGACCAGTGCCTTCGCACCCGGTGAGGTCCCCGACAGGATGAAGTTCGCCGCTGTCTGCAGCGCAGCGACCCCGGAGTAGCAGGCGTTCTTGATCTCGAAGAGGCGGCAGTTCCGGTTCAGCCCGAGCAGGTCGTGGAAGTACGTGCTCATGGACTTGCCGAAGTCGAACGCCGACTCGGTCGCGGTGATGACCAGTTCGATGGAATCCCGCTCCTCGGGCGACAGGGCGTCGATGAGGGGTTTGGCCGCGTTGACACCGAAGGTCACCGGATCCTCATAGGGCAGCGCAACGGTCTTCTCCTTCATGAGGAGGTTGTCGAACCTCGCCGTGTCGAGCCCGCGATGGATCGCCAGCTTCTCCACGTCGAGATAGCAGCTGCCGGCGAATATGTTCAGTGCTTCGATTCCAACGGTCGTCATCAGTTCTCCCACTGGGGCTTGCTGGTCGGTTCGGTCCGATTTACTTCGCTGCTGGGACCGGCTCCAGTTCCTGGAGATCAAAGTACCCTCGATAACCGTGCATGTAGACGGCTGCTCGGTGCCCGAATAGAACGGTTGCCGTCGTAGCGGTCTCGAGGTTCCCGTAGTTGCCTGTGGTGGACCGGAACAGAGTCCCGATCGTGTACCGATCGTTCCACTTCCGGACCATTTCTCCGGCGTTCTCGGTTGGCTTCCGCGCGGCGTGCACCGGGGCTTTTGCCCCACGCGCGAGTTCGCGGCTGATCTTTTTCAGCAATTTAGTCAGCACCGCGCCGTGACCGATCTCTTCGAACTCCATCCCAGAATATTCGAGGAGGTGCTCCACCGTGTCGGACCACCGCACAGCGTTGACCATCTGCTTCGTCAGAATCTCCTTGACGAGGTGGCCCTCGTAGGCCCTCGCGGTCACATTGGAGATAACCGGTATACGCGGCTCGGAGAAGGGGATTCCTGCCAGAAACCCACTGAACTCCACGCGGGCCGACTCCATGTACCGGGAGTGGAATGCCCCGCTCGTCTTCAGCGGCACGAACAGGTGGTTCCCGGTCTGGAACAGCGGCTTCGCGGCCTCGACGTCCTCGGCACGGCCGGAAATCACAATCTGCGACGGTGTGTTGAAGTTCGCCAGATCGAGGGAGTCGAGCCCGTTCTTCGTGAGGATCGTGCGGATCTCCGCCTCCGAGGCATTCAGCACGGCCGCCATCCCGCCGCCCGAAGCCTGGCCCATCAGCTCCCCGCGCTTGCGCACCAGCCGCAGGCCGGTCTCGAAGTCGAAGACCTCGGCCGCCAGCAGCGCGTTGTACTCGCCAAGGCTATGACCTGCGACGAAGTCCGGAACAAGCCCGGTCTCACGGAGCTTTCGGTAGTAGGACAGGGCGTTGACGACATACATCGCCGGCTGGGTGTACTGCGTTTGGTCGAGCAGTTTGTCCGGATCCTCCAGGCAGAGGTTCTTGATGGAGTAGCCCAGAATCGAGTCGGCAGAGCGGGTGAGATCCTCGAATTCGTCGAAAAGGGAAGACCCCATCCCCTTCTGCTGCGCCCCCTGCCCGGGGAAGACGTAGGTCCGCATGGGCAATCCTTTCTCATCATCTTCCAAATCCGGTCGCGACGACCGCGATCATGTGTCGCCTTACCCTGCCAGAAAATCTACTCCCACGCCTCCCTGTACTCCGAGAGAATCGAGGACGCCTGGCGCATCAGCTCCATCGCTATCCGGTCCGGATGCCGATTTCTCCAGCTTTCCCACGGAGCGCCCCGCACCCATTGGTTGAAAGCCCCCAGCGCAGGCCCGGTATGGATCTGCACATTGGCCCGATCGAACTCGGTTTCCATGAACGACAGCCGACTGCTGTAGCCGTAGTACCAGCGGAAGATGAGAGCCATGCGCCGCTTCGGACTGCGCTCGGCCCGCTCGATCTCCGACTCACGGCCCGTCTTCTGCAGGTGCTCGCAGGTTTCCCGCCAGACCTCGTCGACGCTCTTCTTGAAGTAGGTGTCCTGGACCTGCTGCCGAATCCCCTGCGGGATCTCCTCCCACGAGTCGTAGCGCTTGTACAGCGTGTACAACCGGTTCGCTCGGGCGGGAAACAGAACGCCCTTCTTCAGGACCTGTACCAGGGCACCGATCTCGAACATATCGCCCGCTGGACAGTAATCGGTGTCCTGGACGTCGATGGTCTGCAACCGGTCCTTCACCGCGTCGCTGATGCGGGCCTCGACCGTGCACTGGTTGATGGAACCGGTCATGACGAAGTCGGCACCCATGGCGAAGGCGGCGGCGACCGCGTGCGGCGTCCCGATCCCCCCGGCGAGCCCCAGACGGATCTTTTCGTCGTAACCGAACTCCCGCGTCATGCGCAGCCGCAGGCTCTGCATCGACGGCAGCAGCACGGTGGACACCCCGCGGTCGGTGTGGCCCCCTGAATCCGCTTCGACGGTGAGGTCCTGCGCCACAGGGACCCCCCGGGCCAGCGCGGCCTGCTCGCGACTGACCCTGCCCTCGGCCACCAGCTGCGCCACGATGTCCTGCGGCGCGGGTCGCATGAACTCACGGGCCACCTCGGGCCGCGAGACCTTGGCGACGATCCGCGTGTCACGGGCGACCCCGCCTCCCGGCCGGGCCCGCAGCCCCGACAGATGGAACAGGACCAGGGCCGGGGTGACCTTGATGAAGGCCGATGCCTCGATGACGCGCACACCGTGGGCGAGCAGCATCTCGACGTTGGCCGTCTCCCGTGCCGGGTGCTGGAGGTCGCACAGCAGATTGACGCCGAAGGGTCGGTGGGGCGCCAGGTGCCGCCGGATGTGGGCGATGTCGTCCGTCACCCGCTCGGGGTTCAGGCCGGCGGCGCCCAGGAATCCCATGAAGCCGGCCCGCCCCATGGCGACCACCAGCTCCTTCGAGGCGATACCTCGGTACATCGACCCCGACAGATAGGCGTAGTCGACGCCGAAGTCCCTGCGGAAGGAGGCGCAGCCGAGCCGCCCTGCCATGTTCTCCTCACGTCCTCCTGCCGCGTTCACTTCGTGTCCCTCGCCTTCTGGTGGCGGGTGACCCAGGCCTTCGCCACCGGGAGCCGCTTGTCCCGCTTGGCGGTGTAGAGCACCTTGCAGAAGGACCGCACGGCGGTGAGCGCCACCGGGTCGCCGAGCATCACGAAGTGGTTCGCCGAGTCCACGTCGACCTGGTGGAAGTTCGGCAGCTGCCGCTGCCACTCCGCCCAGTACACGGCGTGGTCCAGGACCGCGCCGTCCTCCTGCGTCGAGAACAGTGGCTCCAGTTCCCCGTAGAACAGTCCGCTCCCGTTGCGGAAGTAGAAGCAGGTGACCGACTCCGGCCGGGGGAGCGGCGCGATGTCGTAATCCAGCAGTCCGTAGGCCTCCTGGACGCGCAGATTGCGCAGCACCCGGGCCCGCAGCACCTGCGCGTCCCCCTTCAGGCCGCGCTGTCGCGCCAGAGTGAGCATCTGGTCGATCAGGCCGTCCTCGTCCTGGTCCCAGTCGACCTCGCGGCCGGGCACCAACGTGGTGGCGAAATCCTGCGGAGCAGGCTTGGACGCGGCGAACAGCAGGGCGTTGACCTGCTGCAACAGCATGTCGGTGCGCGACATGGTCACGTCCCCCACGCTGTCGTCGTAGGTGTCCACCATGACGATGCTCTCGACCGTTCCGCCCTGCTCCTGGAGCCGCCGCGTCACCTCGTAGGCCAGCAGGCCGCCGAAGGAATAGCCACCGAGGTCGTAGGGCCCCTCGGGCTGGACCGTGCGAATGATCTGCGCGTAGTGCGCTGCCAGCGCCGAGATCCCGTGCAGCGGATCGCTGTTCGTCATCCAGCCACGGGCCTGGATCCCGTAGAAGGGCCGCTCGACGCTGTCGGTGATGGACGCGTAGACCTCCACCCCGCCGAGCCCGCCGTGGAACCAGAAGACCGGTCGGCCCTCACGTCCGGAATTGAGGTGGACGACCTCGGGGACGCGCACCGGAGCGGTGGGCGCCGGCCCGGCCCCAGCGGATGCGACAGCCTCGGCCCCGAAGCGCCGCACCAGGTCCCGGGTCGACCGGCACTCCCTCAGTGCGCCGAGGTCGGCCATGGGGGCGACCTCGGCCTGCAGCGCCTGGAGCAGCTGTGTGGCGTGGATCGAGCTGAAGCCGAGGTCCTCCAACGGCGTCGCAAGGTCGAGTTCCTCCGTCCGCAATCCCAGCACCTCGGCGACGATGACCGTGATCCGGTCCGCGGCGCCGGTGGCCGGAGCAGCAGCCGCCGGAGCGGTGAACGCCGCCGGAGCAGCGATCGCGGTCGTGCCATTCCCTCCCGCGGGCAGTGGCACCCAATACCGTTTCCGGTCGAAGGGGTAGGACGGCAGCGACCGCAGCATCCGCGGGGTTCGGCCGCCGCGCGGCACCGATCCCCAGGGCACGTTCCCGCCCCGCGCCCACAGCAGGGCCAGCTTCTCGAGGTGGTTTTCGGCCAGCAGCTCGCGGGCCAGCGTGTCCCCGGCCCGTCCGCTCAACAGCAGGCCGAAATCCGAGTCGTCCCGCCCGGCGTTACCGGTGAACAGCGGGACGGGGGCGGTCTCCTCGGAACCGTCGAGGTAGTGGGCGAGGCCCGCGACGAGTTCCTTGAGGTTCCCCGCCACCAGTGCCAGCCGGGAGTCCATGGCCTCGCGCCCGCGCTGCAGTGTGTGGGCGAGGTCCACGAGGGACAGATCCGCCTGCGCGGGCACGAACTCCATCAGCCGGCTCGCGACGGCCCTCAGCCGGTCCTCGGTGCGGGCCGAGAGGACCACGATCTGTGGCATCAGGTCGGCGTCCCGGGAAGCCGGTGCAGCGGCGTCCTCGGCCACGGGCTCCCCCACGTACTCCTCGACGACCAGATGGGCGTTGGAACCGCCCGCTCCGAAGGAGTTGACGGTCGCCCGCAGGGGGTACTCCCGCTCCTGGCCGTCGAGGTTCACGACGGGCCGGCGCCACGGCTCCGCCTCCTGCGGCAGATAGAACGCGGTGCCCGCGAGCTCCACCCCCGGGTTGAGCCGGCCATGCCCGGCGAACGGAACGAGTCGGCGGTGCCGGATTTGCAGGACGACCTTGCTCAGCTGGGCTATGCCCGAGGCCGCCTCAAGGTTGCCCAGCGTGGACTTGACCGTGCCTACGGCACAGAACTGCTCGTCCCGGGTGTGCTCGCCGAAGGCGTCCCGCAGCGCCGCGAATTCGATGGCATCGCCCATCTGGGAACCGTTGGCCGACGCCTCGACGTAGCTGATCGTGCGCGGGTGGATGCCCGCCCGCTCCAGGTTCTCCCCGATCAGCCGCTCCTGCCGGTCCGGGCTGGGCACCATGGGGCCGCTGGTGCGGCCCTTGTGGTTGGTCGCGCTCGACCGGATGACGGCGAGGATCTCGTCCCCGTCGCGGACGGCCCTGGCCAGCGGCTTCAGCAGCACCGCGCCGACGCCCTCCGCGGGTATGAACCCGTCCCCGTCGAGGAGAGCCCGGCTGTCGGGGTCGCTGCCCGTGAGGCCGGTCAGGTTGAGCCCCAGGTACTTCTTGGGGTGCAGGGAGAGGTTGACGCCACCGGCGATCATCATGTCGCAGCCGCCCCTGCGCAGTTCCTCGCACGCCATGTGGATCGCGACGAGCGACGAGGAGCAGGTGGTGTCGATCGCGAGGCTCGGCCCTTGCAGGTCGAAGAAGTGCGACACCCGGTTGGCGATGGCGCTGTAGCTCATCACCGACGTGATGGACTCGTGCACGATGTCGGACGACAGCAACTGGTACTGCTGGTACATCGCGCCGACGTAGACGCCGACCCGGCTCCCGTGCACGTCGCGCAGCCGGTCCCGGGTGTAGCCGGAGCTCTCCAGCAGGGTCCAGACGCACTCCAGGAACAGGCGCGTCTGCGGATCCATGATCGTGGCCTCGCGCGGTGAGACGTTGAAGAACAGTGCGTCGAAATCGGCTACACCGTCGAGGAATCCGCCCCACTTGGTGGGGGTCCTGCCGGGCTGGTTCCGGTCGGAGTCGTAGTAGAGGTCGTGCTCCCAGCGGTCCTGGGGCACCTCCGTGACGCAGTCCCGTCCCTCGACCAGGTTCTCCCAGAACCCGTCCAGGTCCTCGGCGCCGGGATAGCGGCCGGCGAGTCCGATCACCGCGATCGCGTCCTCACGGAGCGCGGGCTGCACCGGCTCGGCCGGTGACGGCACCTCGATCGGCGCCGGGGACTGTGTGACTGCGACCGGGACTCCGGCCTCGGGTACGGGCGACCGGTCGGGCTCATCGTGGATGCCGACGACTGTCCGCACCGCGTCCGCGTGGGCGCGGAGGAAGTAGGCACTCAGCTCCTGGATGTTCTGGTACTCGAAGAAGAGCGTCTTGGACAGCGAGCCGAAATCGGCCTCCAGCCGGTTGGTGACCGAGAGCGCCAGCACCGAGTCGATGCCGAACCGCTCGAAGGGCGCCGCCGAGTCGATCCGGTGGCCGGGCACCTGGATGACCTCGCTCAACGTCCTCCGGAGGTAGGCGACCAGGGCGGCGGGCACCGCGTCTGCCTCGACGCCCGTCGCCTGCCGGGATCGGCCGGCAGCCGGGCCTTCCACCGGGGCGGCCGACCGCAGCGGTGCGGGCCGGGACGCCTCCGGCGCCGCGGCCAGGCCCAGCACGGCACGTCTGATCCGTTCGGCGTCGCCCGCCACGACCAGGACCTGGCTGTGCGGCGCGTCCAGCGCTGCGTACAGCGCGCCCATGCCCTCGGCGGTCGGCATGGGCGCCATGCCCAGCCGCTCGTTCATCATCGCCTCGGTTCCGGGGTCCACCCGCATCCCGCCCTCGGCCCACAGCGGCCAGTCGACCGACACGGAGGCTCCCGAGCGCTCACCACGGGCGACCAGCTGCCGCCGGTGGTGCGTGTAGGCGTCCAGGAACGCGTTGGCCGCCGCGTAGTCGCTCTGCCCGGCGTTGCCGAACACCCCTGCCGCGCCGGAGAACGCCATGATGAAGTCCAGGGGTACGTCCTTGCTGGCCTCGTCCAGGTTCACCAGGCCGGCGACCTTCGGCGCGAGGACGGCGCGGCACTCCTCGGCGGTCTTGCCCCGTACGAGACCGTCGCGCAGCACCCCGGCCGCGTGGACGATGCCGTGCAGGGTGCCGTGTTCCCGCACGATGCCGTCCACCAGGGAGCGCACCGCGGCGGCCCGGGCGACGTCGACCTGGGCGTAGCGGATGTCGGCTCCCTGGCCGCGCAACGCGTCGAGGAGGGACTCCTGTTCGGGTCCGAGTGGCGAGCGGCCCGCCAGGACGAGCTTGACGTCGCGCACCCCGGCGGCCATGTCCCGTGCGACGAGCGTGCCGATGCCGCCCAGCCCGCCCGTGACGAGGTAGACCCCGCCACTGCGCCAGGGCACCCGGACCTCCGCGGGCGCGTCCCCCTCGCACCAGGCCAGGGCCTCGACGCGGCCGGACCGGAAACGCAGGCAGGACTCGTGGGGATGCCGGCGGCCGGCGACGACCCGGGACATCATCTGCTCGGCGGTTTCGGCCGGGTCGACGAGCACGACCTGCGGCAGCAGCCCGGGCTCCTCCGCCTGTGCCGACTTCAGCAGCCCGAACAGGCCGCGGGTGGTGTCGGGTCCGGTCTCGTCGGGGACGACGAGCTGTACGTGGACCCCGTGCCGCACGCCCGCGGCCAGGAGGCGGCGCAGGTGGTCGAGCGCCTGGACGGTGTACTCGGTGAACCGCTCCGCGATCCCGGGGGCGGTGGAGGTCAGACGCAGCAGCCGCGCCGCCGGATCCCGCCGGGCCAGGAGCGCGCCGAGGCCGGGCAGGTCGGGCAGCAGCACGACGTGTTCCCGCGGCTCGGTGTCCGGGGCACCGGGGACGGCCTCCCGCCAGACCGGCAGGAAGCTGACGCAGGACACCGCGTCCGGCTCGGTCGCGCCGACCTCGCCCCCCAGGACGCGGTAGGACATGCCACGGATCCGGACGCACACCCGTCCCCGGTCGTCGCAGAGGTCGATGTCGAGCTTGAAGACCGTACCGTCCGCCCGGGAGCCCGCGCTGGAACGGATCCACGCCCACATCGACTCCGGGCAGCTGCCGAGCACTTCGAGCTCGTCCAGGGCGAACGGCAGGGAGGGCTTCATGCCGGTGACGTCGAGTGCGGCGGCCGTCCCGGCCGCGAGGCCGATGCCGAGTGATGCCTGCAGGGTCGCGTCGAGCAGGCTCGGGTGCAGGACGAACGCGTCGCGAGCGGCGCGCACCGAACCGGGCAGTACCAGGCGGGCCAGGACCTGGCCGCGGCCGACGTGCAACCGCTCCAGGCCGCGGTGCGAGGGGCCGTAGCGGAAGCCGATCGCCTCGTACGCCTGGTACAGCTGGGCTGCGGTCAGCTCCTCCTGGTCGCACGCGGCCAGGAGGGCCGACACGTCGAGCAGCGCCGGCGCCGCTGTCCTCCGCACCACCTGCCCCTGGCTGTGCACCACCGGGGTGGAGCCGGTCTCCGGGCCCGGCATGCCGGTGATCTCGTAGTCGGCCTCGTCGGGGCCCTTCGGCACGAGGGACGTGACGAGGGTGACGGGCTCGGCGTCCACGGCCACGGGCCGCGCCCACACCACGTTGCGCAGGGCGATTCCGCCGGTGCCGCCACCGGGTTCGGGCGTCCCCAGGGTCAGGGCGGCGGCGGCCCGCGCCATCTCCAGGCAGGCGACGCCCGGCAGCACCTTCCGTCCCTTGACCACGTGGTCGGTGAGGAAGTGCTCCAGGCCGGTGAACCGCGTGCGATAGCGCCGGGCGCCGAAGTCCGAGACGTCTTCGTGCAGCAGCGGGTGCGGCTCGGCCGTGTCGGGGCGCGCCGGAGTGAGCGCCCGCTGCTCGGGCACCCAGTACCGGTCACGGGCGAACGGGTAAGTCGGCAGCGGTACGCGGGTGTAGCGGTCTCCGGCGAAGAGAGCGGCGTAATCCAAGCCGTAGCCCTGGACGTAGAGGTCCGCGACGGTCGACAGCAGCTCGGTGCGGGATGCCGGGTCGGTGGCGGCCTGCCGGACGCAGTCGTTGCCGAGGTTCCGCAGTGCGGCACGCTCGTCAAGCCCCTGCGCGGGGACCTCGCCGGCGCACACGCGGGGGCTCTGCCCCCGGTCGAGCCAGGTGCGCAGGCTCTGGACCAGTTCCCCGCGGTCGCGTACGACCCAGGCCAGCCGGTGCGAGAGGTGCTTGCGGCCGAGGAGAAGGGTGAAGGCGATGTCGCCCGCGTCCAGTTCGGGCCGCTGCTCGCAGTGCTCGATCAGGCGCTCGGCCTGCTCGACGAGTTGCCCGGCGGTGGCCGCGGACAGGGTGACGAGGTGTGCGGTGGGTGCGGTGGGGCGGCGGACCGCCCCCGGAGCCTCCTCGAACACGATGTGGGCGTTGGTACCGCTGACCCCGAAGGAGCTGACCGCGGCACGTCGTGTGCCGTCGCTCCCGGCAGCCCAGGGGCGGTTCACCGTGTTCACGTAGAAGGGGCTGTCGGACATGTCGATGTGCGCGTTCGCCTGCTCGAAGTTGATCGAGGGCGGGATGCTCCGGTGCTCGAGCGAGAGCAGGACCTTGATGGCTCCGGCGACGCCGGCGGCGGTGACGGTGTGGCCGAGGTTGGACTTGACCGACCCCAGTGCGCAGTAGTCCCGCCGGTCCGTGTACCGACGGAAGGCCCGCTTCAGCGCCTGGTACTCGATCGGGTCACCGAGCTTGGTGCCCGTGCCGTGCGCCTCCATCATCTGGATGTCGTCGGGGCGGATCCCGAAGGTGTCGTAGACCGAGGTCTCCAGCCGCTCCTGGGACGCGGCGCTCGGCGCGGTGATCCCGTTCGACGCGCCGTCCTGGTTGATCCCGGAGCCGCTGATGACGCCGCGGATGTGGTCGCCGTCGGCGAGCGCGTCGCTGAGCCGCTTGAGGACGAGGACTCCGACGCCCTCGCCGGGCACGAAGCCGTCGGCCCGGTCGTCGAAGGTGTGGCAGCGGCCGCTCGCGGAGAGCATGCCGGCGCGGCCTGCCAGCACGTAGAACTGCGGCGTGCACTGCACGGAGACGCCGCCCGCCAGGGCCATCTCGGTTTCACCGCCCCACAGCCCCTGGCAGGCGAGGTGGATGGCGACGAGCGAACTGGAGCAGGCCGTGTCGACCGCGATCGCCGGGCCCTGGAGGTCGAGATGGTACGAGATGCGCGCCGGCATCGCCGACAGCGCGTTGCCCCACATGGACTGCGGGGGCGCCTCGGCGCCGAACAGCTGCGCGTATCCGCTCTCCTGGCAGCCGACGTACACGCCGACGCGCCGCCCCTGGGTGTCGGATCCCGCGTGGCCGGCGTCTTCCAGCGCCTTCCACGACTCCTCGAGGAAGAGCCGCTGCTGCGGGTCCATGTAGGTGGCCTCGACGCCCGAGATGTTGAAGAAGGCCGGGTCGAAGCGATCGATCCCGTCGATGAAGCTGCCGCGATCGCAGCCCTGCGCATCGGTCGGGTGGTACCGCGACAGGTCCCAGCGTGAGACGGGCTCGGTGAGGTCATGGCCCTGTGCGAGGTGCTCCCAGAGCTGCTCGACGCCGGCCGAGCCGCCGAACCTGCCGCTCATGCCGACGACGGCGATGGGCTCTCTGGACGGGGCTTCCGCGGCGGTCGGGCGGGACGCGGCCGGAGGCGACGCGAGCTCCTCGGGCGCGAACCGCTGCCCGGCCGGCGGCGGGTCAGCCACCCCGTTCCGGTGGGCGTGGTCGACGATGTGTCGCGTCAGCCGGCTGACGGACCCGTGGTCGAAGAGGTCGGTTGTGGAGAGGTCGGTGCCGAGCGCGCGGTTGATCTCCTGGATCAGCCGGACGCCGATGATCGAATCGACGCCGTAGTCCATGAAGGCGTCATCCGCGGCGATCTGTGTCCGGTCGATCTTCAACGACAGTCTCAGCTGCTCGAAGATCGTGTCCTTGACGTGCTGTTCCAGCACTTCGCCGGAGGCCGTGGCCTCCTGGGCCTCGCGTCGGACGAGGCCGTCGCCGACCGCTTCCGCCGTGGGGGCCGCAGTCTCCTGGACCTCCTGCCGGACGAGGCCGTCGCTGTCCGCTGCGATCACCTGGTAGCCCAGCTCGTGCAGCCGCCGCGCCGGGAAGGACACGGAGCCGAATCCCTCGTCGTCGAGCACCTCCTCCCAGGACTCCGGGGAGAGGCCGGGACCGCCCGGCATGCGCAGCTCGTCGTCCTCGTACAGCCACCAGCCGTCGAGGAGGCCGAACGTCAGGTGTGTGAAGAGCGAATGGGTGGACAGCTCGTTGGCGAGCAGGACGCCGTGCTGCTTGAGCGCGCCCTTGGCGTTGCGCAGCGTCCGGCGGATGTCCTTCGTGGCGTGCAGCACGTTGGTGGCCAGGACGAGGTCGTAGGAACCGGGTGCTATGCCCTGCGCCGCCAGCGGGTCCTCGACGTTGAACAACCGGTATTCCAGATAGGGGTGACGCGGCCCGTACTCCTGCTCCGCGTACATCAGGAAGGACTTCGACAGATCCGTGTAGGAGTACGTCTCGACATGCGCCGCGAAGGGCTCCAGCCGCTCGAAGACGGTGACGCTCCCGCCGCCGGTGCCCGCGCCGATCTCCAGGATGCGGATGCGGGCATCCGGGTCGGCGCGCACGATCTCCCGCACCACGGCAGCCGCGGCGTCCGCCAGGATCTCGTTGAAGCAGTCGGAGACGGGGTTGTTCCGGTAGATGCGCTCGACCAGCTCCATCGACGAGTCGGGGAACATCACGTCGGTGGCGAGCACCTCGCCGCGCAGGATGCCCGGCAGCGCACGCAGTGTGGCGTCGAGCAGCGTGAACTGCGCGCGCAGGGCGGCGTCGACCTGCGCGCCGGCGCCGTGGTCCTCCCATTCCGACCACGTGGCGGAGCTGTTCACCGCCACCGCCGGGGCCGGCCGCGAGGGGGAGCCGTGCAGCAGCCCCTGAACGCGCAGCCGCCGCACGGATTCGCCCAGCCAGCGCCGCAGTCCGCCGCCGGGGGGCAGGGCGGGAGCCTCGCCGGACAGCTGCCCCGCGCTCTCGAGCTGAACGAGCAGCAGGCGGCTCAGCAGGTCCTCGTCCACGCCCGCGGCGGCACCGGCCGATGTGCCCGCCGCCGGGCCCGTCGTACCAGCCGGCTCCCGACACAGCTGGCGCAGGGGAACCCGCGTGCCTTCGGGCACCATCGTGATGGCTTCGCGCCGAATGTCGTTCAGCATGTCAGGAATTACCCCCGTGGGCCTTGATCAGCCCAAGTTGATCGAACGTGCTGGAAAGGAGGACGTCAAGAGCCGCCATGCCGTCTGCGGGCTCGATCGAGCCCGCACCTGCCCTGTGCATGCGCTCCCGGTACTCCGGTGCGGCGACGATGCCGACGGTGCCCCAGTAACCCCAGTTCATGGTCTTGACAGGAATGTCCAGCTCGCTCGCGAGGCGGTGGGCGTACGCGTCCTCGAACACGGATCCCGCCACGTAGTTGCACTGCCCCGAAGCCTTCAGGAACGAGTTCATCGAGGAGAAGAAGAGGAGGAAGTCCAGCGGCTCGCCCCGGAAGACCTGGGCGACTCGGACGCTCACGTCGACCTTGGCCGTGACCGCGGCGCGGAAGCGCTGCTCCTCCATGCGCTCCAGGCTCCGGTCGAGCAGCACGATCGCCGAGTGGATCACACCGTGGACGACCGGGTGGGTCCTCTTGATGTCCTCGTACGCCCGCTCCAACGCCGCCCGGTCGGTGGCGTCGGCCCGCACGTAGCGCGGTTGGGGGCCCAGCTCCCCCAGGCGCCGCAGCTTCGCCCGGATCGACTCGTCCTCCTCCCGCCGTCCGATCCACACGACATGCGCCCCGTAGGTGCGGACCATGTGCTCGGTCCATGCCTCGCCGATGCCTCCCGCGCCGCCGATGACGACGTAGACGCCGCCCTGCCGGTACACCGCCCGGCGGGTGCGCTCCGTGGTGGTGTCCTGCACGGGCACGAGGGTCTGGCGGTACCAGCGGGCACGGCGGTACCCCCACACGCTGCCGCTCTCCTCGCGGGGCAGCGCGAACAGCTGCGCCACCGGCCAGTCGCGGTCCGGGTCGAGATCGGCCAGGCGCACCGTCCAGCCCGGGTACTCCTTCGCCACTGAGCCGAGCAGTCCGTGCAGTCCGGCGTGGGTCGGGTCCACGGCGTCCGTACGCCGGACCCGCAGAGTCCGCTCGGTCACGACCGTGACGTCGAGCGGGCGGCGGCCGTACCCCAGGCTCAGCAGCGCCTTCAGCGTGCGGAAACAGGCGTACAGACCGGCCTCCTGTGCGTCCACCAGCGCGTCGTCCGCGCCGTCGGCGGCCGGCTCCCCAGGAGCCAGCCAGACGAGGTGCCCGAGGGCTTCGCCGGTGGCGTCGAGCTTCGCGGCGATGGTCTCCGTCGTGTCCGCGGGGTCCAGCGGCAGGCGTTCGGCACGTGGATGGACGACACGGATCCGCTCCCAGTGCTCCGTGGTGCCGCCGATCACGACGACTCGGCCGGGCGGGAGGGTGACGTCCTGCGGCACGCGCTGGGGGACCACGTCCCAGACAGGCGCCAACAGGATGTTCGTACCGTCCGTGACCTCGCCGTCGGGCATGTCCGGTTCGTGCTGTTCCTCGGTGACGACGGGGTCCGGTGACTGGAGGGACACCGCGGGCTGCCGGGACGCCGGGGCGTCGTCGAACCAGTAGCGCTCGCGGGCGAAGGGGTACGTGGGCAGGGGGACCCGGCGGGGCCGGGTCCCCGCAGACAGCCGCGCCCAGTCGACGGGCGTTCCGCCGATCCACGCCGCGGCCAGCTGCTCGGCTTCCGTCACCGGCACCGTGCCGTCCCGATCGGCCTGCGGTACCGGCTCGGACCGCCCTGCCCGGTTCTTGCCGGCCAGGCCGGTGAATACGCCGTCCGCCCGGCCGTCCTCGGCGTACCGTGTCAGTCTCTCCAGCAACTCTCCCGGCGTGGTGGCCACGACGGCCAGCCGCCGTGTCATGGCTTCCCTGCCCTGCTGCAGCGTGTGGGCGACGTCCGTCAGGACCAGCGACGGGTGGGCGCGCAAGTGCGCCGCGAGGCGAGCGGCCGACGTCCTCAGCTGCTCCTCACTCCTGGCTGAGATCACGAAGACCTGCGGGCCCCCGACCGGCCGCTCCGCGGCGTCCGCCGCCTCCGGCAGATGCTCCTCCACGACCAGGTGGGCGTTGGTACCGCTGAAGCCGAAGCCGCTGACGGCCGCGCGCCGCGGGGAGCCCGGTTCGGTCTTCCACGGCGCGAGCTCGGTGTTCACGCGGAACGGAGAGCCTTCGAAGTCGAAGTGCTCGTTGGGGCGGTCGAAGTGCAGCGTCGGCACCAGCTGCTCATGCCGCATGCACAGCAGCACCTTCTGGATCGAGGCGATGCCTGCTGCGGCGGAGGTGTGGCCGAGGTTGCTCTTCACCGAGCCGATGGCGCAGTATCCGGTCTTGTCGGTCCGCTCACGGTAGACCGTCGCCAGGGCTTCCAGCTCGATCGGGTCGCCCAACTTGGTCCCCGTACCGTGCATCTCGACGTAGCCGATCCCGGCCGGGTCGATGTTGTACCGCTCGTAGACGTCGCGCTCCAGCTCCGTCTGGCTCACGACGCTCGGCGCGGTGATGCCGTTGGTCCTGCCGTCCTGGTTGATGCCGGAGCCGACAACCACGCCGTGGATGTGGTCGCGGTCGCGCACGGCGTCGTCGAGACGTTTGAGGACGAGCGCCCCCACACCCTCGCCGGGAACGAACCCGTTCGCACCGTTGTCGAAGGCCTTGCAGCGGCCGTCCGGGGACAGCATTCCCGCGCTGGACATGCTGAGGTACGAGTCCAGGCTCAGATAGAGGGTGACGCCACCGACGAGGGCCATGTCGATCTCACCGCTCCGCAGGGCCTGCGTTGCCAGATGAGTGGCCACCAGAGAGGACGAGCAGGCCGTGTCCAGAGCAATGGCGGGACCCTTGAGATTGAGGAAATAGGCGATGCGTGCAGCTGTGATGGCATTGCTGCCGCTCGTGGCCGCCGCACTCGACTCACCGCCCTGCCGCTGCATGAGCATGCCGTATTCACTGCTCATGATCCCCAGATAGACACCGCACTTGTGACCGCTCAGCGAGCTGGGGTCGTATCCCGCGTCCTCGAACGCGTGATACGCCTCCTGAAGGAAGAGCCGCTGCTGCGGATCCATCAGCTCCGCTTCCGCGGGCGGGATGTTGAAGAACAACGGGTCGAAGACGTCGATGTCGTCGAGGTGCCCCATCCACTTGCAGTTGACCTTGCCCTGCTGGTGGGGGCGCGGGTCGTAGTGATCGGCGACGTACCACCGGGAATCGGGGACCTCACCCACACAGTCGCGGCCCTGCGCCAGGTTGTCCCAGTACTCGTGCAGAGTCCCGGACGCCGGGTACCTACCGGACATGCCCACCACGGCGATCGCACCGGCCCGGCCGGGATCCGCTCCCGGCGGCACGACGACGGACTCGGCCCGCGTCGTCTGCTCGGTCGCTGGAACCGGCCCGCCCATCCCGCCCACCCCGATCGGCTCGGGCTCGGGCTCGGGCTCGGGCTCGGGCTCGGGCTCGGGCTCGGGCTCAGTCACCTCACGAAAGGGTCGCCCTTGAGGGGCGCCTCCTTTGGCCAGCTCCCGGACGATGTAGGCCGTCAGCTCCATGACGGTGGGATGGTCGTAGAGCCGGGTCACCGCCAGATCCAGTCCGTATCGCTTGTTGATCGCCTTCGTCCACTCCACGCCGACGATGGAGTCCAGGCCGATGTCGGTGAACTTCGTGTCCGGATCGATCTCTTCCTCGCCCATGTACAGGGCGTCGGCGAGGCTCGCCGCCAGCTCGTGGACGAGCTTCTCCTGGTCCGGAACAGCGGGCGCCTGAGGGACGAGCGCGCCGGGCGTCGGGCCGAGCGGGTCTGCCGGAGCAGGGCGCGGGATGTTTTCCGTACCGGTCACGGTCGCTCCGGTCTCCGCGGCCGGCCCCTCCGGCACCGGGACGACGCCCGGCGAAGTGGGTCGCGCGGGCGCCGGCCCACCACTGTGCCCGAAACCTGCGTCCAGGGGCGTCAAGCCGATGCCGCGGGGCTTCGCGATGATCCGCGCGCCGGGTGCTGCCGGGGCAGTTGTCGGCGCGGCCTGGACCGGCACGGCAGGGCGCACCGCCGGCTCCACGGACTCGGCTGCCGTGACCGCGCTGCGGCCGGCCGTCCCGGTGTCGGACTGAGCAGCTGCGGCTATCCAGAACCG
Source organism: Streptomyces sp. NPDC005794 (assembly GCF_042871445.1). Taxonomy (NCBI): domain Bacteria; kingdom Bacillati; phylum Actinomycetota; class Actinomycetes; order Kitasatosporales; family Streptomycetaceae; genus Streptomyces; species Streptomyces sp. NPDC005794. The sequence goes on along the minus strand of NZ_JBIAIN010000002.1, from coordinate 302,844 downwards.
CTTGCGGGCGAACGGGTAGGTCGGCAACGAGATCCGACGCGGCAGCGAGTTCGGGTAGTAGCTGCGCCACGGCAGATCCAACCCGTTGGTCCACAGTTCGAGCAGCTTGGCGAACTTCCTCTTGTCCACCCAGGCCGCGATGGTGCGTTCCATGTCCTCGTCCTCGACGAGGACGGAGACGACGTCCTTGGAGCGCCTGCCGCGCCCCCGGTACAGCTCGGTGTCGTCCTTGCCCTCGACGAAGTCGCCCAGCCGGGCTGTCAGCTCGGCCGCCGAGCCGGCCAGGAACGCCAGCCGCTCGACCATGTGCTCACGGCCCACCTGGAGAGTGGCCGCGACACCGGGCACATCGGCATCCTCGATCCGCTCCTCCCGCGCCCAGTCCAGCAGGCGCCGGGCCTGCTCGCGCAGTTGCTCCTCAGTTCTCGCCGAGAGCACGATGACCGACTTCAGGGGCCACTGCGCCGGATCGTCGGCGGGCGCAGGCCCGGCCGGTACGTACTCCCCCACGATGACGTGGGCGTTCGAGCCGCCGGCCCCGAACGACGAGATGCCGGCGACACGCGGATACTCCCGAGGTCCGTCGGGTGTGTCGACCACCGGCCGTCGCCACTCCGCCAGCTCCCGCTGCACTCGGAAGGGTGTCTCGCCGAAGTCGATGTGCGGGTTCAGCGTCTCCGAGTGGAGCGAAGGCGCCAAGCGGCCGTGCGCGAGCTGCAGCAGCACCTTGGTGAAGGCCGAGATGCCCGCGGCGCTCTCGGCGTGCCCGATGTTGCTCTTGACCGAGCCGATCGCGCAGAACTGCCGGTCACCGGTGTGTCGGGAGAACGCCTTGGCGAGGCCGGCGATCTCGATCGGGTCCCCGAGCGAGGTGCCCGTACCGTGCGCCTCGACATAACTGATGGTGCGCGCGTCGACCCCCGCCCTGTCCAGTGCGCGGGCCACCACGTCGGCCTGGGCGTTCGGGTTGGGGACGGTGTAGCCGTTCGTCCGGCCACCGTGATTCACCGCTGTCGCCTTGATGACTCCGTGGATGCGGTCGTTGTCGGCAATGGCCCGGTCCAGGCGCTTGAGCATCACCGCTCCCACCCCCTCGGCGGGCACATAACCGTCGCCGCCCTGGCCGAAGCTCTCGCAGCGGCCCGTGCTTGACGCGAAGCCGGCCTGTCCCAGCAGAAGGTACTTGGCGGGGTGCAGGGACAGGTTGACACCACCGGCGACGGCGACCTCGCAGTCGCCGAACTGCAAGCTCTGGCAGGCGAGATGGAGAGCTGTCAGGGACGAGGAGCACATCGTCTTGACGGTGAGGCTCGGTCCCTGCCAGTCGCAGAAATAGGAGACGCGGTTGGCGATGTTCGCGGCGTTGCCCGGAACCGGCCTTCCGTCGGCCATCGCCTGGTCGGTCGCGCCGTAGAGCTGGTACTCGTCGTACATCGCGCCCACGAACACGCCGACGTTGCCCCCGGCTCCGTGCGGGGAGGGCGCCGTCAGGTCCTGGCGCGTGTACCCGGCGTCCTGGAGTGTCTCGTAGACGCACTCCAGGAACAGGCGCTCCTGAGGGTCGGTGAACTCGGCTTCACGCGGCGACATGTTGAAGAACAGCGGGTCGAACCGGTCGACGTCGTCGAGGAAGCCGCCCCACTTGGAGTTCGTCGTACCCGGCTTGGAACGGTCCGCGTCGTAGTAGACACGGTGGTCCCAGCGATCCTGGGGGACCTCGGTGACGCAGTCCCGGCCTTCGGTGAGGTTGCGCCAGAACGTCCGCAGGTCAGGTGCCTGCGGGTAGCGCCCGCCCATTCCGATGACGGCGATGTCCGTGCCGCGCGGTGCGGATCCGGACCACTCCGCGTCGTTCGCCGGCCCGGTCCGGGGTACCGCGCTCGCCCGTCCGGTGGCGGCGGACGTGGAGGAAGGCTCTGCCGGTGACGGAGAAGAGGGCGCCGCGGCGGCCGGGCCGGTCCCCCTCAGCTCCCGCAGTCGGTCCTCGTGGACTTCGATGAAGTACTGGCTCAGCTCCTTGATGGTGCGGTACTCGAAGAACAACGTCTTCGGGAGGTTTCCGAAGAAGGCCTCGAGCTGGGTGGTGAGGTTGATGGCCTGGATCGAGTCGATGCCGTAGCGCTCCAGCCGGCTGCCCGCCTCGATGCGCTGCGCGGGCACCTTCAGCACCTCCGACAGCAGCGAGGTGATGTACGTGATGGTCCATCCGGCCAGGCCGTCGTCCCGTCCCGCCGTCGGGCCGCCGGGAGTTCCGGTGTTCACAGGTGCCGTGTGCTCTCCGGCTTGCTGCATCGTCAGCGCCTTCCTGATCCGATCCGTGTGCCCAGCGGCGACGAGTACCTGGTGATGGTTCGTTTGGAGGCACCGGGTGAAGGCTCCGACCCCGGCGCCGCGCCCCAGCGGGGAGATCCCGTAGCGGTCGCGCAGCAACATCCTGGTGTCGGCATCGGCACCCATACCGCCCTCGGCCCACAGCGGCCAGTTGATCGAAAGGGTGCGGCCGGACCGGAGTCCGGCGGCCACGAGACCCTGGCGGTACTCGGCGAACGCGTCCATGAACGCATTCGCCGCCGCGTAGTCGGCCTGACCGACATTCCCCGTGACGGCGGCACCGGAGGAGAACGTCACGAAGAAGTCCAGATCGAGATCCTTGGTCGCTTCGTCGAGGCTCGCCAGGCCGCTCACCTTCGGGGCCAGGACCTCGCGGAACGCGCGTTCGGACTTTCTCAGGATGAAGTCGTCCTTGATCACGCCGGCGCTGTGGATGACACCGTGGATCGTCCCCGAGGTACGCCGGATCCCGTCGACCAGAGCCTTGACCGCGACCCGGTCGGCGACGTCGAGTGATTCGTAGGACACCTCCGCGCCCGATGCTCGAAGCTGCTCGAGGACCCGGCGCGACTGCTCGTCCTCCGGGGAGCGGCCGATGAGGACGAGCGTGGCGTCCTTCACCTCCCCCGCGATCTCCTCCGCGAAAATGCGGCCGAGACCGCCCATGCCGCCGGTGACGAGGTAGACGCCTCCGGCCCGCCACGGCGAGCCGAGGGACTCCGCCGGGGACTCCTCGGCCCAGGTGAGCACCTCACGCCTGTCTCCGCGAAGCCTCACGGTGGCGTCGACGGGGTCGCGCCGCTCCTTCGCGAGGAGATCGAGCCGTACCGCGACCGGTGTCTCGGCGGCCACCACAACGATCTGTCCGGTAATCCGCGGGTTCTCCAGAGCTGCGGTCCTCAGCAGCGCACCGAGACCGGTCAGCACCCGTGACTCCGGTCGATCGGTCAACAGGATCTGGAGGACGTACGTCGTCTGCGTACCGTCCCGCAACAGCTTCTGCGTCTTCTCGAACACCTGCAACGCGTAGTCCGTGTAGCGGACATCGACGGCGGCGGCCCGGGAGCCGAGCGTCACCACCTCGCAGCCCGGATCCGCCGAGGCACCGTCCACGAGTGCGCCGTCCTCGGCGAACACCACGGCCCGCTCGCTGACGGCGGGGACGGCCGCGTCGGGCAACGGGCTCTGCTTCCAGCGCGGGGAGGCGAACACCTCGCCGTCCCCAGGCGCGGCGGGTGCCTCGGCTGTCGCCTCCGGGTGCAGCGCCCGTACCGAGAGGCCCCGAACGCGTACCCGCACTCGTCCGGCGTCATCACACAGATCGAGATCGAAGGAACGGGTGGCCCCGCCCGTCGTGTCCCGGGCGCCACGCCGGCCCCAGACCCAGAGGGCTCCGGCCGGGGCGGCGAGCACCTCGACCCGCTCCACCCCGAACGGCACGAATGCCTGCCGCCGGAGGTCCGGCTCGCCGGCCGTCAGTCCTGCGCATGTCTGGAGAGCCGCATCCATCAAGCCCGGTGGCAGACAGCAGCCGGCCGCGTCGATGCGCGCCGCTTCGGGCAGCACCAGGCGGGCAAGCACCTGGGACTCGCCGAGGAGCAGATGATCGATACCTCGGAACGAATCGCCGTACTCGATCCCGGCGGATCGGAACGCGGGGTAGATCTCGGCCGCGTCCAGGCGCCGTTCGCCGCATTCGGCCTGCAGCCGCGCCAGGTCCACGGAGGCCGGTGGCGCGTCACACGGCACCACCGAGCCCGTACACAGCAAGGCTGCATCGGCGTCCTCGTCGGCGACGGACACCTGGAAGTGGACCGCGTCCGCGGAATCGAGCCGGAGCACCACATGCAGGTCGCGCGGGTGATCGTCGATGCGGAGCGGCCGGATCCAGACCACGTCCGTGAGAGCGGCGCCCGCGCTGTCCGCCACAGCCTTTCCCCTGGAGTCGGCGGCCGCCGCGAGTGCCATCTCCAGGTACGCGGCACCGGGCAGCGTCCGCACCCCGTGCACCAGGTGATCCCTCAGAACCGGCTCTTCGCCGATGAAGGTCGAACTGTAGCGCCGACCTCCGGGCTCGGAGGTGTTGCGGTGCAGCAGCGGGTGGAGCACGGCAGTCGCCGGCGGGACGGGACTGGCTGGCGCCTGTGGACTCACCGTCACCCAGTACCGCTCCTTGGCGAACGGGTACGTGGGAAGCGGGATGCGAAAGGGCCGACGCGGAGCGTAGAGCCGAGCCCAGTCGACGGCACGGCCGCCGGCCCAGACCTCCGCGATGCGGCGCCATGCGCGGGCGGAGATCAGCGAGCGGACCAGGTTGCGGTCGTCCTCGCTCTGCTCCTCCCAACCCGGCGACTCCGGTGTCCGGCCGTGGAAGAGTTCGACAGTGCCGTCCTGTCCCAGATGGGTCCTCAGACCCCGGGCCACCGCGTCGAGGGAATCAGCGGTGAAGGCCAATCGGCAGTCCAACGCCGCCCGCCCCTCCTGGAGCGAGAAGGCCAGGTCGATCAGATCGAGCCGCGGCTGCTCCTCGACGAAGGCGAGCAGATCGCGCACCCGGGCGTCCAACTGCCCTTCTGTCACTGCCGACAGGATGATCACGACAGCCGAGGACTCGGCGTGTTCACGTGTGTCACGCATAGCGATACTCCTCCAGCACCACGTGGGCGTTCGTCCCGCTGAATCCGAAAGAGCTCACGGCGGCCCGCCTCAGCTCGTGGCCGTTCCGTGCTTCCCAGAACTGGAGGTCCTTGCTGACGAACAACGGGCAGTCGTCGGGCTCGAGAAGCTCGTTGGGTGTCTCGACGTGGAGCGACGGTACGAGCAGGCCGTGGCGCAGGCCGAGCAGCACCTTGTGTACGCCGGCGATGCCGGCGGCGGCGGAGGTGTGTCCGATGTTGCTCTTCACCGAGCCGATGGCGCACGACCCCGCGGCGACTCCCCGCTCACGGTAGACCGTGCTCAGGGCGTCGAGCTCGATCGCGTCCCCGAGTTTCGTCCCCGTACCGTGCGTCTCGACGTAACCGATGGAAGCCGCCTCGATGCCGTGCCGGTCGTAGACCGTACGAACCAGTTCCATCTGGCTGTTGGCACTGGGAGCCGTGATGCCGTTGGTCTTGCCGTCCTGGTTCGTACCTGACGCCGCAACCACGCCGTAGATGTGATCGTGATCGGCTTCGGCGTCGCTCAGCCGCTTCAGCACCAGGGCTCCGACGCCCTCCCCCGGCACGAAGCCGTCGGCTCCTTGGTCGAACGACCGGCATTGCCCCTGTGCCGACAGCATCTGCGCTCCCGACATCCTGACGTAGGTGCCCGCGAGCAGGTACAGCGAGACACCTCCGACCAGAGCGACGTCGATCTCACCACTGGCCAGCGCCTGCTGGGCGAGGTGCAACGCGACGAGAGAGGACGAGCAGGCGGTGTCAAGGGCGATCGCCGGGCCTTTGAGGTTGAGGAAGTAGGCGATGCGTGCCGCGGCGATCGCGTTGCTGCTGCTCGTCGCGATGGTGTCTTCCTCGCTGTCGTTGCCTGATACCAGAAAGCTGTACTCGTTGCCGCTGATGCCCAGATAGACACCACATTTCATCCTGCTCAGCGAACCAGGGTCGTAGCCCGCGTCCTCGAAGGCCCGATAGGCCTCCTGAAGGAACAGGCGGTGCTGCGGGTCGATACCTTCCGCTTCGGCCGGTGAGATGTTGAAGAACAGCGGGTCGAAGCAGTCCGCATCCTTCAAATAACCCATCGACTTGCAATAGGTCTTGCCCTTTTGGCCGGGGCGGGGGTCGTAGTAGCGAGACACGTCCCACCGATCGGCGGGCACTTCCCGCACGGAGTCACGACCGTCACGGAGGTTGGCCCAGTACTCGCGGAGATTCTCCGCATCCGGGTAACGGCCGGACATTCCGACAACGGCCGCGCGGTCACCGCGAAAGGCGGTGTGCGGAGCGTCCCCGGGTAGCGCTGTGGCCCCGGTCGCGGCCGCAGCCGGATGCTCGCGTGTCCCGGAAGGAATATCAAGTCGGGGCACGGAACTCGGCACCGGCTCTGGAACTGGCACCGGCGCCGGCACCGGCTCTGGAACTGGAACTGGAACTGGCACGAAACTCGGCACCGGGTCCGGGTCCGGGGCCACCCCCGGCGAAGCGGCCTCCTCAGCCGGTATCAACTGCTCCACATAAGCAGCCAACTCCGCCACCGACGGATAGTCGTACAACCGCGTCGCAGTCAACGACGTGCCATACGCCTTATTGATCGACTTCACCCACTCCACCCCAATGATGGAGTCCAAACCCAATTCCACGAAATTACGCCGAGGATCAACCTCACCCTCCGACAAGAACAACACCGCCGCGAGCCCCGCCCGCAACTCCTCCCGCAACACACTCGAAGAGCGACCCGAACCACCGACCCGCCCCACCCCAACCGCCGGAACAGAAACCGAAGAAACCGGAGAAACCGGAGAAACCGGAGAGACCGGAGAGACCGGAGAGACCGGAGAGACCGGAGAGACCGAAAGGACCGGACGCCCCACCACATCAGCCGCCTCGAAGGGGCCACCA